>JAQGHJ010000411.1 GCA_028288905.1 Phycisphaerales bacterium
CAGGCGCTGCTCGGCTTCCAGTTCGTCGGGGTGCTGACGGACGCGTTCGACCGGCTGCCGGCCGGCTCGCGGCACGTCCACGTCGCGAGCCTGCTGCTGTCGGCCGTCACCGTTACTTTACTGATCGCCCCGGCCGCGTTCCACCGGCTGGCCGAGCGGGGCGAGGCGACCCCGCGGCAACTGCGGGTCTCGACCGCGTTCCTGCTGGCCTCGATGGTCACCCTGCCGCCGGCGATGACCGGGGACCTGTTCGTCGTGGTCCGCAAGGCGACCGACTCCGGCCCGCTGGCCGCCGCAGTGGCGGCCGGGGTGCTGGTCCTGTTCTACGCCGTGTGGTTCGTCCCGGGGGCCGTGGTACGGCTGCGGCAACAACGCCGGCCGGCGGCGTGACGCGCCCGAAGATATGGCGAGCCGATCGCCTCACACCGCGTGCAGGTGCCGGACGATCCGGCCGCTGTGCACGTAGATCACGTCCTCCGCCACGTTCGTGCAGTGGTCGGCGATCCGCTCGAGGTTCTTGGCGATCATGATGTTCGACAGGTTCGTGCTGGCGGCGGACCCGTCCCGCTCGGTGGCGGCCAGCATGTCCTGGACGATTTGGTGGTACAGGGCGTCGACGACGTCGTCGCTCCGGAGCACTTGGCGGGCCAGGTCGACGTCGGATAGGTTGAACGCCTTGATCGTGTCCCGGAGGGTGGTGACGACGGTGCCGCCGATCAGCCGCAGGTCGGGGGTCGGGCGGTACCCGCCGGACCGGGCCAGCGGCAGCACCCGCTGGGCGACGTTGACGGCGCAGTCGGCGATCCGCTCGAAGTCGCTGTTGACCTTGATGATCGTCGTGACGAGCCGCAGGTCGCTGGCGGCCGGCTGGTGGAGGGCGAGCAGGTCGATCGCCAGCCGCTCGACCTCGACCTCGTCGGCGTCCACCCGGGCGTCGGACCGGATCGCCTCCTGGGCCATCCCGGCGTCGCCCTGGAACGCGCTCTCGACGGCCCGCTCGACCAGCGCCTGGACGGACGCGGCCATCCGGGCCAGCCGGGTGCGGAGGTCGGCGAGGGACTCGTGAAGGTTGCGGGCCATGAACTCGGCTCTCCCCACTGACGTTTCGGCTCGGGCGGCGGCTTCGAGTGCGGTCATACCCGTCGGTGGCGCGGGATCACCGGGGTTCACCCGAACCGGCCGGTGACGTAATCGTTCGTCTGCTGGTTCGACGGGTTCGTGAAAATCTCGCTCGTCCGGTCGTACTCGATCAGGCTGCCGAGGTAAAAGAACGCCGTGCGGTCGCTCACCCGGGCCGCCTGCTGCATGTTGTGGGTGACCATCACGATCGTGTAGCTCGACTTGAGCCCGCCGATCAGGTCCTCGATCTTGCGGGTGGCGATCGGGTCGAGCGCGCTGCACGGCTCGTCCATCAGCAGGATCCGCGGCTTGGTCGCCAGCGCCCGGGCGATGCACAGCCGCTGCTGCTGCCCGCCGGACAGGCCCAGGGCGCTCTGGTGGAGCCGGTCCTTCGTCTCGTCCCAGATGGCGGCCTTGCGGAGGCAGTCCTCGACGAGCGGGTCGAGGTCCGCCCGCCGCTTGATGCCCTGCAGCCGCGGGCCGTACGCGACGTTGTCGTAGATGCTCTTGGGGAACGGGTTGGGCTTCTGGAACACGAGCCCGATCTCCCGGCGGAGCGTGACCATGTCCTGCCGGGGGTCGTACACGTCCGTCCCGCCGACGAGCATCTCGCCGGTGACCCGGCACCCGGGGATCAAGTCGTTGAGCCGGTTGATCGACCGCAGGAACGTCGACTTCCCGCACCCGCTCGGCCCGATGAACGCGACGACGCTGTGCTCGGGGATGTCGACCGAGACCTTCTTGATCGCCTCGTGCCGGCCGTAGTAGACGCTGACGTTCCGGGCCTGGATGAGCGGAGCGACGGCGGCAGATGTGGGAGCAGCCGCTGCCCGCCCGCCCGTGGCGGGGGCCGGTGCCGGGGCGGACGGCCAACCGTCCCCGGCGCGGCCGGGTCTGGGGGTGGACGGGGGCGCCCCGCCGTTCGCGTCGCGGGCCGTGCGGACGTCCGACGGGTCTGGCGCGGTCAGTCTGCTCATGCGGCGGCTCCCGGTAAGGGCTCAAGGACTCTAAGCCGCCGCCCGCCGCCGACAACGCCTTTACCAAACATAAACGGGCCGCCCGCGCCGCCCGGAGCGGCGCTTTCGCCCTGTCGCCCCGCCACAGGAGGCACGCCGGGGCCGATGGGGCCGCCAAAGGTGGTGTGTCGACGGCGGGCGGCGGATATACTGTCCGATCTTTCCCGTTCCCCGCCGGCCCGCACCGCCCTCGATTTGCGGCCCGGCGCCCCGACCCGAGACCCGGACGACGATGCGACGCAGGCTTTACCTGGAAACCTTCGGCTGTCAGATGAACGTGCTCGACAGCGAGCTCGTCCTCGGCCAGCTCCGCGCCCAAGGGTATGAGCCGACCGAGGACCGCGAGGCGGCCGACGTCATCCTGTACAACACGTGTTCGGTCCGAGAGCACGCCGAGCAGAAGGTGTGGAGCCGGCTCGGCGAGTTGACCGGCCGCAAGCGGGATGATCCGGGCCTCGTCATCGGCGTCATTGGGTGCATGGCCGAGCGGGACGGGAAGAACATCTTCGACCGGTTCCCCCACGTCGACATCCTGTGCGGCCCCGGCGAGCTCGACAAGCTGCCCGGTCTCGTCCACAACGCGTCGGTCACGGCGACGGCGAACGAGGCGGCCCGCGGCCCGGCGTTCGCCGGGACGAACGGCGGGCCGGGCGAGAAACACGTCGCCCTGATGGGCGCCACCGCCCGGCGGTCGTCCACGCTGGAGGCGGCCGAGGACCACCTCGAGCTGCTCGACCTGTCGCGGGCGATCAGCCCCGGCGATGACCTGTCGCAGGCGTACGTTCGAATCACCCGCGGGTGCAACAAGTTCTGCACGTACTGCGTGGTCCCGTACACCCGCGGGCCGGAGGTCCACCGGCCGCCACAGAACATCGTCGACGAGGTCCGCCGGCTGGCAGACGCCGGCGCCCGCGAGGTGACGCTGCTCGGGCAGACGATCAACCACTACGCCTACGCCCACGGCGACGGCCGGACGACGACATTCGCCGACCTGCTGTACCTCGTCCACGAGGCCGTCGGGCACCTGCCGCGGCTGCGGTTCGTCACCAGCTTCCCCCGCGACTTCACGGACGCCGCGCTGGCGGCGATGCGGGACTGCGAGCGGATCTGCCGCTACCTGCACGTCCCCGCCCAGCACGGGGCGGACCGGGTGCTGAAGCTGATGAACCGCGGGTACACGGCCCGCCAGTACCTCGACTTCGTCGACCGCGCCCGGGCGATGATGCCGGACATCTCGCTCGCGTCCGACTTTATCGTCGGGTTCCCCACCGAGACCGACGCGGAGTTCGAGGCGACGAAGGAACTGGTCCGGTACTGCCGGTTCAAGAACAGCTTCATCTTCAAGTACTCGCCCCGCCCGGGCACGACGGCCATCACCCGGTTCGCCGACGACGTGCCGGAGGCCGTGAAGCGGCGGCGGAACGCCGAGCTGCTGGCGGTCCAGCAGGAGGTGAGCGTCGCGGGCAACCGGCAGATGATCGGCCGGACCGTGCGGGTGCTCGTCGAGGGCGAGAGCAAGCTGGTGAGCAAGCAGGCCGCCGCCGTCTACCCCAAGGCCCCGGCGAACGGCGTGGAGCTCGGGTGGGAGAAGCGACGGGCGGAACGAACGGCCGCCGCGGCGGCCGAACCCGACGTGGGCGGGACGGACGCAGGCGGGTCAGCCTGGGGCGCGCCCGTGCGGACGCAGATGGTCGGCCGGACGCCGGGGGATCAGGTGGTGGTATTCGACGGCGACCTGTCGATGAAGGGGGAACTGCTCGACGTCGAGATCGTGGACGCCAAGCAAATGACGCTGTTCGCCCGGGTCGCGGAGGCGGTAGTCGCGAGCACGTGACTGGGCGAAGGCGACCGAAGGTGCGCCCCCACCTCCCGCACCTTCCACCTGTTTAGCGGTCGGACCGCAGGTCCACCTTCGGACCGTGCGACCAAGGGTCCGGCGAAGGGTGGACCTGCGGTCCGGCCGCTAAACATCGGGTACGGGTGTGCGATCGACCTACGTGGGGAAGGTGCCCCTTTCGCGCCGCTCCCCGAGCCCGGGTTCGGGGCTACTCCTCCGTCCACAGATAGAACAGCCGCGCCACCCGCGTTCCCAGGTCCTTGTTCATCTCGTCGCGAACGCCCTGTTCGGTGTTGCGGGAGTCGGCAGGCTTGAACGGGACGGCGGCCGCCACCGCGTACCCCTGGTTCGCCTGGAGTGGCCAGCGGACCTGGGCGGTGCGGGCGTCGACGACCCAGACGGCCGCCTCAACCTGCCCGTCGACGGCCTCGCCGGCCACCGCCTGGGACGTCTCGTAGCGGGTCAGGTCGACGTAGATCAATTGGGTGGCCCCGCACGCACGGGCGATCTCGGTCGGCCGGGGCCGGCCGCCGTCCTCGCCCGGCTTGGACCGGACCTCGATCGCTAGCCCAGGGTCGACCACCGTGACCGCGTTGTTCTCTTTCAGCAGCCGGGCCACCTCCGAAGCCACCCGCTGGGCGTCGGTGGCCGCCTCCGGCGGATTGTTCCCCCGCTCGACGATCACCAGCGTCGGCTCCTTCGGCAGGGCGAACAGTGCCGGGTGCTTCACCGGCCCCGCCGCCTTGTGGGCGATCACGCCAAAGATCCCGCACCCGCCGTTGGCGCCGGCCAACGCGGCGAGGGCGAGGGCGGAGACGACGGGGCGGGCGATGCGGGGAAGAAGGGGCACGAGACCTCCAGGGGGTTCAGTTAGACAGGCGACGGGACACGCCCGCACGTCCGGGGGCTAGCCCCCGTCCACTCGCGTCGCTCGGCTCACGAAGTGAATCGCACGCCGTCTCGACCGGGCATTAGGGCTTAACGCGGTCGCGCGTCGCCGCCCCCGCCTCGGGTTTAGTTCGTCTCGTACGCCACGAACTTCTGCACCACCGCGGTGCCGAACGCCGAGATTGCCCCGCGGTACGTGGTGGCGCGGTTGAGGTTCGGCGTCCCCTGCTCGGGGCCCTTCTCGGGGAACGTGGCCGACACCTGGTCGTCGTACACGACCTTGCCGACGCCGTTCGTCACCTCGACGACCTTGACCCGCCCGACCACCTCGCCGCGGAATAGTTCCAGCACGTCGGTCGGGTTGAGCGTGAACGAGTCAACCTCCAGGTAGATCAGCCGGGAGACGCCGAGCTTCGGGGCGACGTTCACGACGGGCTCGGCCTCGAGGTCCGGGTAATTCCGCTGGAACGCGAACACGGCTTGTGGGTTGGCCGTGGCCGGGAACTGGGTGCCCTTGAGCTCGTCGGCCTTGAGCCGCTGGGACTCGCGGAAGTCGGCGTCGACGACCTGGGCGATGTCCAACTGGAGCCGGGGGTAGTCGATCTGCGTGCCGCGGTCGACCGACACCATCACGCCGAGCGACTGCCCGGCCAGCCCGGCGTAGGTCGGCTTGACCGTGAGGGACGTCGTGCGGGCGGCGGCCAGCCCGAGGACGGAGCACCCGCCGGTGCCCGCCGCCACGAGGGACAACAGGAGGGCGGGGGCGAGGCGGCACAGCGCGCGAGCCGGTCGGCGGCAGGTCATGACGGAACCCGTTGTAAGAGGAGGCCAGATCTCGGATTCGGCGAAGGAGACCGGCCGGAGTTGGCCGAAGACAGCCGCGCCTCGCCGGTCACGTCGACCAGCCGTCGATCCCGTGCAGGTGGGCGAACACCTTCCAGCCCCAGGCGGCCAGCCCGAACCCGAGCAGGCCGACGAGCCACGCCCGGGCGGGCAGCAGGTGGACGAGCCGGTACACCGGCCGGCCGGTCAGGCCGACGTACAGCCCGCCCCACACGCACGCCGCGGCGGCGGCCGCCAGGGCCGCGCCCATCGGTTGTACGTAGATGCTCGCCGGAAGGTTGCCGCGGACGAACCAGGAAAAGCTGGTCGTCATCCCGCACGCCGGGCACGGCACGCCCCGCTCCATCCACGCGCAGCTCGGCAGCCCGATGCCGCGGTGGCTCCCGTACCCGGCCGGGTTCGGCGGCAGCCGGACGGCCGTCAGCAGGACGGCGAGGCAGCCGCCGGCGACCAGCAGCGCGAACGCCCGGGCGGTCGGAGGCGCGACGGCGCGCCCGCCGCGGTACGCGTACAGCCGGGGGATCTCGGGCGTCGGGGCGGCGTCGGTCATACGGCGTGGCCGGTCGTACAGCTTGCGTCTTCCGGCACCCCAACTTACCGGCCGCCGACGGCAGGGGCAACCAAATCGCGACGGCGACGCTGCCGCCGACGGTCCCGAGCGGCGCGGGGAACCGAGGTTGGCGACGTTTGACAACGCTCCCGCCCGGGCTCTACCTTCCGTCCGATCCGGGCGTCTAAAATGGGTGGGGCCGGCTCGGCCGCGACGGTCGTCTCCGAATGGGCGGGTGGTCGATGCGCGTCTTCATGCTCGGGTGGGAGTTCCCGCCGTTCATCAGCGGCGGCCTGGGCACGGCGTGCTACGGGCTGACGAAAGGGCTGAGCGCGATCGGCGTGGACGTGCTGTTCGTCCTGCCCCGGCCGATCGCGACCCCGCACTCCACCCACGTCACGCTCGCCGCCCCGCGGCCGCGGCCTGCCGGGACCGCCAGCCCGCACGGGTTTATCGCCCAAGCGGCCGGGGACGGGAGCGGCGCGTTCGACCACGTCACCTTCCGGACCGTCGATGCCGGGCTGGCCGACCCCTACCGCTCGGCGAACGGGTACGCCGACGACTGGTTCCCCGAGCCCGCCGCCGGAAGCCCGCCTCCCCCCGGGCCGCCGATGCCGGCCGGCTGGGTCGTGACGGAAGGGTCCCGCCCCGGCACCGGCGCACCGGTCACGCCCCCCGCCTCGCCCTCGGCACCGGGCCCCGGCGCGTACGGCGGTGACCTGTTCGCCGAGGTCCAGCGGTACGCCGCCCTGGCCGGGGACATCGCCCGGACCGAGCGGTTCGACGTCGTCCACGCCCACGACTGGATGACGTTTCCGGCCGGGCTGGCGGCGGCCGGCATCCGCGGTGTCCCGCTCGTCGTCCATGTGCACAGCACCGAGCACGACCGGTCCGGGCTGCACGTCGACCAGCGGATCTACGACATCGAGCGGCGCGGCATGCTCGGGGCGATGCGGGTGATCGCCGTCAGTCAGATGACGAAGAACCAGTGCGTCCAGCGGTACGACGTCCCGCCGGCCAAGGTGACGGTCGTCCACAACGCCGTGGAGGCCAACGGGACCGGCCGCGACGCGACAGGGGCCGACGGCCCGGCCGCCGACCCTGACGCCGAGGCCGACCCGGCCCCGCCCGACGCGGGTGCCCAGGAGATCCGCCGGGGGGAGAAGATCGTCCTGTTCCTCGGCCGGCTGACGATGCAGAAGGGCCCGGAGTACTTCCTGGCGGCCGCCAAGCGGGTGCTCGGGGTGATGGACGGGGTGAAGTTCGTGATGGCCGGCAGCGGCGACCTTGCCC
>JAQGHJ010000432.1 GCA_028288905.1 Phycisphaerales bacterium
CTCCAGCAGTACGCGATCATGGCCGGCGCCTACGGCTCGGCCGTCGCGGGCATTGAGAACCCGCGCGTCGGCATCCTCAGCATCGGCGAGGAGGACGCCAAGGGCACCGACATCGTGAAGGAGGCCCGGGCCCTGATGCGGGACGAGCCGCTGATCAACTTCGTCGGCAACGTTGAGGGCCGGGACGTCTTCAAGGGCGTGGTTGACGTCGTCGTGTGCGACGGGTTCGTCGGCAACATCATCCTGAAGTTCACCGAGGGGATGACGGCCGGGCTGTTCCAGACGATCATGGCCGAGCTCCAGGCCCACGGGGGCGAGGAGGCGGTTGTCGGGTTCAAGCCGGTGATGAAGAAGGTCTACGGCAAGCTCGACTGGCAAGAGTACGGCGGGGCCCCGCTGCTGGGCGTCGGCGGGTACTGCCTGATCTGCCACGGGGCGAGCGAGGCCCGGGCGATCAAGAACACCGTCCGGGTCGGGCAGCAGTTGTTCAAGAGCGGCGTGAACCAGAAGATCGTGGACCGGATCGCCGCCAGCGTGTGAAGGGGATTGCGGATTTCAGATTGCCGATTGCAGATTGAAAATGCAGTCCGGCCCCGACCGACCAACGGTGTTCGGCTTCCCAATCTGCGATCGGCAATCTGAAATCTGCAATACTCCCCCCCATGGACCTCCTCGGCGCGAACATCACCGGCACCGGCAGCTGCCTTCCCGAGCGTCGCCTGACGAACGACGACCTGGCGAAGATGGTGGACACGAACGACGAGTGGATCACCCAGCGGACCGGGATCAAGGAGCGGCGGATCGCGGCCGCCGGCGAGACGACGGCCACGCTCGGGGCCGAGGCGGCCCGCCGGGCGATCGCCGCCGCCGGGCTCACCCCGAAGGACATCGGGCTGATCGTGGTCGCGACGATCACACCGGAGATGGTGTTCCCGAGCACGGCATGCTTCATTGGGGCCGAGCTGGGCATTGCCGGGGCCCCGGCGTTCGACCTGTCGGCCGCCTGCTCCGGGTTCATCTACGCGATGACGACGGGCGCCACGTTCGTCCGGGCCGGGCAGTACGAGCACGTGCTGGTGATCGGGGCCGAGACGATCAGCCGGATCGTGAACTACAAGGACCGGGCCAGCTGCATCCTGTTCGGGGACGGGGCCGGGGCGGTCGTGCTGAGCCGGACGACCGAGGCGGGGCGGGGCATGCTGTACAACTCGTTGCACGCCGACGGGACCGGCGGGGACGTGATGAAGTGCGTGCCGGGCAGCCGGTTCCCGGTCACCGAGCAGATGCTGGCCGAGGAGCAGCAGTTCATGCAGATCCGCGGCCGCGAGGTGTACAAGTTCGCGGTGACGAAGTTCGAGGAGCTGATCGAGGACGCGATGGCCAAGTGCGGGCTCGGCGTCGACCAGGTGAAGCTGATCGTCCCGCACCAGGTGAACCAGCGGATCATCGACAGCGCGATGGAGAAGCTCGGGCTGTCGCCCTCCAAGGCGTATGTGAACATCGAGCGGTACGGCAACACGTCCGCGGCCAGCATTCCGATCGCACTCGACGAGGCGTGGCGGGAGGGCAAGCTGACCCCCGGCGACCACGTCATCTTCGTCGCCTTCGGGGCCGGGCTGACGTGGGCGAACGCGGTGTTCAGGGTTTGAGGAGAACGCAGAATGAGGAATGCAGAATGATGAAGTGAGAAGCCGTCCGGCCCGTTCGATTCCGCTCTGCTCTCTCCATTCTGCATTCGTCATTCCGCATTCTGCATTTCCCCGCTTTCCACCCATGCCCTCTTCGACCTACATCCTCTGCCCCGGCCAGGGTGCCCAAGCCGTCGGCATGGGCAAGGCGTTCATCGACAAATCGGCCGCCGCCCGGGCGTTGTTCGAGCGGGCGGACGCGATCCTCGGCTTCTCGCTGAGCGACGTCTGCTTCAACGGTCCCGAGGACCGGCTCAACCAGACGGACGTCAGCCAGCCGGCGCTGTACGTGGCCGGGGCGGCGTCGTACGTGTCGGCGGTCGAGGACGGGACGATCGACCCGGCCGCCGTCACGGCGTACGCGGGGCTGAGCCTCGGCGAGTACACGGCGCTGCACCTGGCCGGGGCTTTCTCGTTCGAGGACGGGCTGAAGCTGGTGGCCGCCCGCGGGCGGGCCATGCAGGAGGCGGCCGTTTCGGTGCCGAGCAGTATGGTCGCCGTCATGGGGGCCGACGCGGCCGCGATCGACGCGCTGTGCGCCGAGGTGTTGGGCACCGAGGCCCGGGGCGACGACGTGCTCGTGCCGGCCAACTACAACGCCCCGGGGCAGATCGTGGTGAGCGGGTCGACGGCCGCCTGCGAGCGGGCGCTGAAGGCGGCCGAGGCGAAGGGGCTCAAAGCCGTAGCCCTGAAGGTGGCCGGGGCGTTCCACAGCCCGATCATGCAGCCGGGCGCCGACAAGATGAAGGCCGAGCTGGAGGCGGCGGCGATCAGCGTCCCCGCCAAGCCGGTCTACTCGAACGTGACGGCCCAGCCGCACACCGACGTGGCGTCGATCAAGCGGCTGCTGGTCGAGCAGATCGTGTCGCCGGTGAAGTGGGAGCAGACGATGGTCCCGCTGGCGGCGATCGCCGACGCCCGCTTCGTCGAGCTGGCCCCGGGCCGGACGCTGGCCGGGCTGGCGAAGCGGATCAACCGCCGGCTGCCGGTGGAGAGCCTGGGCGCCTGACCCGCTATCTCGGTGGCATGGGCAAACTTCCCGTTTGCCCGTGTCTCCCTGCGTGAAGACACGGGCAAACGGGCAGTTTGCCCATGCCACTCGGAGGGCCGACCCTCCTGCTAGGAACTCCTGACATGACCGACAAACGCGTAGCCATCGTCACCGGCGGGTCCCGCGGGATCGGGGCGGCCATCGTGAAGCGTCTCGCCAAGGACGGGCTGCACGTCGTCGCCGTCGCCCGCAGCGCCGACAAGCTGAACGAGGTGGTGGCGGCCGTCGCCGCCGACGGCGGCAGCGCCGAGGCCGTCACCTGCGACATCGCCGACCCCAAGGCGTGGGCAACGGCCATCGAGGGCATCGCCGACAAGCTCGGCCGGCTCGACGTGCTGGTGAACAACGCCGGCATCACGAAGGACGGGCTGATCCTGCGGATGGACGACGCCGACTTCGACGCCGTCATCAACACGAACCTCAAGAGCGCGTTCGTCGGCATCCGGACGGCCGCCCGCAGCATCATGCGGAGCAAGACCGGGCGGATCGTGAACATCAGCAGCGTGTCGGGGGTCGCCGGGAACGCGGGTCAGGCGAACTACGCCGCCAGCAAGGCCGGGCTGATCGGGCTGAGTAAGTCGGTGGCCAAGGAGCTGGCCGGCAAGGGCGTGACTTGCAACGTCGTCGCCCCCGGGTTCATCACGACCGAGATGACGGACGTGCTGAACGACAAGATCAAGGACACCGTGAAGATGGTGATCCCGCTGAAGCGGTTCGGCGAGCCGGCCGAGATCGCGTCGGCCGTCAGTTTCCTGGCGTCGCCCGACGCGTCGTACGTGACAGGGCAGGTGCTGGTGGTGGACGGCGGGATGGTGATGTGAGGTCGGACGTCCTCTGTCATTAGTCCTTTGTCCTTTGTCCTTTGCGGGGCAGAACGGGCGTGCCGGCCGGGGACAAATGACCAAGGACAAAGGACGCTTGTCGTCATTGCAAACGATTGAGGCACCGCTATAGTTTCCGCTCCCCTGAGCCGCGTGGGTCGGGGGTGAACGCAACTCACGAGCCCTCCGCCGCGTGCGGGGGCAGGTCCCGGGGACGCCGGCGGGGCCGCCACAACGGGCCGTCTCGGACGAGGCCCAGATAGAAAGAGCCATGGAAGACATCGACCAGAAGGTGATCGAGATCGTCAGCGAGCAGATGGGCGTCGACAAGAGCGAGATCACCCGCGACACCCACTTCATCAACGACTTGAACGCCGACTCGCTGGACACGGTCGAGCTGGTCATGGAGTTCGAGGACGAGTTCGAGCTGTCGATCCCGGACGAAGAGGCCGAAAAGATCCAGACCGTCGGCCAAGCGATCGACTACATCAAGGGCCACCAGAACAAGCAGTGAGCGCCGCTGCGGCCCCCGCGGCCGCGCAGGCTCCGCTTCGCTCCGCGTCATTCGTCCTTGGTCCTTTGTCCTTCGTTGGGCCCGCCGGCCTAGCCCGTCCGGGCGCGGGGCCGCGGCCGACCAATGACGAAGGACGAATGACCGAGGACTTTTCGTTATGGCAAAGCGTCGCGTCGTCATCACCGGTTTGGGTCTCGTCACCTCGCTCGGCGAGCAGGTCGATCAGGTGTGGGACGCGCTGCTGGCGGGCCAGAGCGGGATCGTCACGATCCGGCGGTGGGACACGAGCACGTACCCGACGAAGTTCGGAGGGGAGTGCTTCGGGTTCGACCTGACGAAGTACAAGGAGGCGTACGCCCGGCACAAGCGGACGGACGAGGACGAGATCCCGCGGGCCGGCCGGCTCGACCGGTTCGCCCAGTTCGGGATCGCCGCCAGCATCTCGGCGGTCAACGACTCGGGCCTGGACTTCAAGGCCGAGGACTCGACCCGCTGCGGGGTCATCATCGGCACCGGCATCGGCGGGATCGAGACGATCGAGGAGCAGAACAAGATCCTCAACGGCCGGGGCGTGAGCCGGGTCAGCCCGTTCACCGTCCCCCGGCTGATGGCGAACGCCGCCAGCGGGAACGTGTCGATCCTGTTCCGGATGAACGGCCCGAACACGTGCGTGTCGACCGCCTGTGCGACCGGCAGCAACGCGATCGGGGACGCGGCCCGGCTGATCCAGCACGACCTGGCGGACGTGATGGTCGCCGGCGGAGCGGAGGCGGCGTTGAGCGCGCTCGGCATGGCCACGTTCGTCGCCGCCCGGGCCCTGAGCACCCGCAACGAAGAGCCGACGAAGGCCAGCCGCCCCTGGGACAAGGACCGCGACGGGTTCGTCCAGTCCGAGGGGGCCGGCGTTGTCATCCTCGAAGAGTACGAGCACGCCGTGAAGCGCGGGGCCAAGATCTACTGTGAAGTCGTCGGCTACGGCATGAGCGGCGACGGGTACCACATCACCGCCCCCGACGAGCAGGGCCGCGGCGCCGCCCAGGCCATGCGGCTGGCCCTTAAGGACGCCGGCGTCACGCCCGACGTCGTCGATTACATCAACGCCCACGGCACCAGCACCGAGCTGGGTGACTTGGCCGAAACGAAGGCCCTCAAGACCGTCCTCGGCGACCACGCGTACAAGGTGGCGATCAGCTCGACCAAGAGCCAGCTCGGGCACTCGCTCGGGGCCAGCGGCGGCGTCGAGGCCGTCATCGCGTCCCTGGCCGTCCAGCGGAATCTGGTCCCGCCGACGATCAACCTCGACAACCCCAGCCCCGACTGCGACCTCGACTACACCCCGCACACGCCGAAGGATCGCAAGATCGAGTACGCGATGAGCAACAGCTTCGGCTTCGGCGGGCACAACGCCACGCTGCTGCTGAAGAAGATGTGAGGGCGGGAGACGCTGAACGTAGAACGAGGAACGCTGAACGGGCATATCGCGGTCGAGGGGTCGGTAGCACGCGGCCGCCGGTCTCGTGCTTTCACCGTTTCACCGTTCCTCGTTCAGCGTTTCCCCCGTCCGCTGCCGATAAGATCCTCGTCACCCACCCGAGGACCGCCGTGCCCCTTCTCCCCGCCCGCCCCGACGCCCCCCTGACCCAGCAGCAGCGGATCCAGCGGGTGATGAAGCTCCAGGTGCCGGTGATCGTCCGGCTGGCGGACCGGAAGATCGCGATGAGCGAGGTGTTGCGGCTCGGCGTCGGGGCGATCATCGAGTTCGTCAAGAGCAGCAGCGAGCCGCTGGACCTGATGATCAACAACAAGGTCGTCGGCCAGGGCGAGACCGTGAAGGTCGGCGAGAATTTCGGGCTGCGGGTGACCCGCGTCGGCGACCCGAAGCAGCTCCTGCAGGCGATCACTGACCGCTGAACGGGGTCCTCAGCACCGCCCTCCGGCGTCCAGTTTTTGCAGGCTCGCCCGCCCTCGACGCGACCCCGCCGGATTGCCACGGCCGGATCCGCCCGCCCCGCACGAATTCCGTTAGCGACGTCCGTCGCAAACGGGTTTTCCCAGATATAATAAAGGTTCCGCCGGCCTATCCCGGGCGGGACTCTACCCGGCCGCGTTGGCGCAGCCCGCGGATCGGCCGCATCGCGGTCGAGTGGCGCGTCCCGGGTCGCCGGCGGCGCGATGCGTTCTCACGCGGCACGAGGGGCATGGACAACCCGTACCTGGACATCAAGAACGCCGGTGGCAACCGCCAGCTCGTCCTCCGGGACGAGCCGATCACCATTGGCCGGCACGCCGACAACAAGCTCGTGCTGACCGACAACATGGCCAGCCGGTTCCACTGCGTGATCGAGCTGCGGGGGGACCAGTACATCCTCCGTGACCTCGGGGCGAGCAACGGCACCCGGCTGAACGGCAAGCTGGTGAAGGCGGCCGCCCTGTCGCCCGGGGACGTGGTCACGATCGGGCAAACGAACCTCGTGCTGGTCTTGCCGGGCATGGTCAGCCAGCCGGGCAGGCCGAATGCCCCGACGCCCTCGTCCGTCGTGTACGTGGCGGTGCCGCAGGCCGGCGGCGTGCCGCAGGCGGTGGCCCCGCCGTTCGCCCTCCCGCCCGGGGCGGCCTCGGCCGGCGGGACGACGGGGGCCGTCCCACTCCTCGGGACCATCCAGATGATCGCGCCGCCGGCCCGCCCCGCCGGCCGCCGCGGCCCGCCGGCACCCCAGGCCCCGCCGGACGGATTGATCCCCCTGGACGGCGGCGACGCGCCGACGCTCGACGAAGAGGTCGAGGAACTGACCGAAGACGATCTGGTGGTCGAGGAGCCGACCTTCGACCTCGACCCGCCGCTCCCCGTGCTCGGCGACGACGACATCGTCGAGCTGGGGGAACCGCTGCCGGCCGGCCCGGACCGCGGATACGGCTCGGCCGGCGGCGAGTCGGCGCTCATCTCGCTCGTCCGCGACGACCCTGACGATTACGAGTCGACCCTGTGGGCGATGGCCGAGGCCCAGCCGGACAAGTTCTTCGCCGAGACCGACATCGCGCTGCTCGACGCCCGGGGGGCGGTGCAGCACCCGGCCGGCAAGCCGCTGCCGCCGGGCCCGCGGCAGCCGCCGGACGTGCTCCGGCTGCTACTGCTGGTCTGCTTCCGGAGCCGGGCGACGGACGTCCACCTCGAGCCGCGGGAGGGCGTCTCCCGCTGCCGGATCCGGGTGGACGGCGTGATGGTCGACGCCGGCGACTTCCCGTCCGTCGTCGGCCAGCGGCTGACCGGGGTCGTGAAGGTGCTGAGCCAGATCGACCTGTCCCAGCGGAACGCGGTGCAGGAGGGGCACTTCGCCGCCGCCGCCCCCGGCGGGCCGGGCCGCCCGTCCCGGCGGGTCGACTACCGCGTCAGCTTCGCCCCGAGCGTGAACGGGCAGAAGCTCGTCATCCGCGTGCTCGACCCGAGCACCGCCCCGGCCCGGCTGGCCGACCTGAAGCTGTCGCCCGAGCTGACCGACGCGCTCGGCGAGGCGATCGAGCAGGAGTCTGGGATGGTGCTCGTGTGCGGCCCGACCGGGTCGGGCAAGACGAGCACGCTCTACTCGCTCATCCGCAGCATCGACGCACAGCAGCGGAACGTCGTCACGATCGAGGACCCGGTCGAGATCCGGATCGACCACGCCACCCAGATCCCGGTCGACGACGCCCACGGCAACACGTTTCCGGTCCTGCTCCGGTCCGTCCTGCGGCAGGACCCGGACGTGATCCTCGTCGGCGAGATCCGTGACGCCGAGACGGCCCGGGTCGCGATGCAGGCGTCGATCACCGGACACTTGGTGTTCTCAACCGTCCACACGAAGGATTCGCTCGGGACCGTCCACCGGCTGCTGGACCTCGGCGTCGAGCCGTACCTGCTCGCCCAGGGCCTGCAGGTCATCATCGCCCAGCGGCTGGTCCGCAAGCTCTGCCCGTTCTGCAAGCAGGCGGTCGGCGTGACGGCCGACCAGCGGGCCCGGATGGGGGCGGCGGCGGAGGGGCTGACCCAGACGTTCGTCCCCCGCGGCTGCCCGCGGTGCCTCGGCACCGGGTTCCACGGCCGGACGGGCGTGTTCGAACTGCTCCGGGCGTCGGACGACCTGCGGGACCTGATCAGCCGCAGCGCCACTGCCGGCGACATGCGCAAGTCGCTGGAGGGCACGCCGTTCGTCCGCCTGCCAGAGGCCGGGTTCAGGCTTGTGGCCGACGGCACGGCGTCGTTCGAAGAGGTGGACAAGGCGGTGGGGCGGTGAGGGCTTCGGAGGGCCAACTAAACTCGGGGCGACCTGGGGCCCACGCCCCCTTCGAGCCGTAGCCACGTAGCCCGCCCCGACGGACGTCAAGCCCCACGTATGTCATCCTGAGCGTAGCGAAGGACC
>JAQGHJ010000463.1 GCA_028288905.1 Phycisphaerales bacterium
GGGATCGTCCAGCAGTCGTCGTTCGTGTTCAGCGGGTCGGTCCGCGAGAACCTGTGCTACGGGTGCGTGAAGCCGACCGAGGAGAACATGATCGCCGCCGCCAAGGCGGCCAACGCCCACGGCTTTATCAACCTGCTGCCCGGCGGGTACGACTCGCCGCTGGGCGAGCGGGGCGTGAACCTCAGCGGCGGACAGCTGCAGCGGCTGAGCATCGCCCGGGCCCTACTGAAGGACCCGCGGATCCTGATCCTGGACGAGGCGACCAGCGCGCTGGACACTGAGAGCGAAGCGCTGGTGCAGGAGGCGTTAGAGCGGGTGATGAAGGGCCGGACCTGCTTCATCATCGCCCACCGCCTGAGCACGATCCGGAACGCCGACCGGATCCTGGTGATCCAGGCCGGGCGTGTCGCCGAGTCCGGGCCGCACGAGGAGCTGATGGCGTTGAACGGGCTGTACGCGAAGCTGGTGAACCAGCAGTTCGCCCGGTCGACCACGGACGCCGCCGCGGCCGGCGTCGGCGCGCCCGCGGTCGGGTCGCCGGTACTGGCGGCGGGGTGAACGGGCGGCGGGGTCAGGCTATGAGCACGACGATATGCCCGGGATGATCCGCCGCCTCACCTTCGCCCGCCGGCTGTCGCTGGCCGGGGCCCCGCAAGACCGCCCGGACGCCCGGCCGACCGGCGGGGTCGCGTTTTACGCCCGCATCCTGGGTTACTTCAAGCCGGACGCCCGCCGGATCGCCCTGCTCGTCGGGCTGATCTGGCTCTCGCTGCTCGTCGGCGTGTTGGAGGGGGCCGCCGCCGGTGTACTGGTCGACGCCGTGCTGTCCGACCGCCCGCCCACCGATACCCCGAGCCGGCTCCTTCTCGGGTGGCTGCCGGACGGCCGGGCCGGGCGCGTGCCGGCCCTGGCACTGCTCTGGCTCGCGTTCCGGGCGGCGAACGACACCGCCATGCTGCTGCGGGAGATGATCAACAACCGGCTCCGGTACGACGGTACCGCACGGGTCCGGGCCGAGCTGTTCGACCACCTCCAACACCTGAGCCCCGCCTACCACAAGAGCCGCCCGCAGGGCGACGCGATCTACCGAATGAGCACCGACGCGCTCGGGTTCTTCGGCGTGCTCGACACGTTCGTCGGGGCGGCCAACTCGGTCCTCACCGTCATCGTGATCGGGGCCGTGATGGCCCAGTTCAACGCTTCGATCACCGTCGTCTGCCTCGCCCTGACGCCGCTGTTGCTGGTGGCGAACGCCTACTTCGGGCGGACGATCCGGTCGACCAGCGCCGCCAGCAAGCGGGCGGACGCCGACCTGACCACGTTCACCCAGCGGGCGGTCGCGACCGTCGCGCTGGCCCAACTGTTCGGCCGCCAGCGGACCGAGGGCGAACGGTTCCGGGCGGCCGTCGACCATACGATCGGTGCCGGCATGCGAATGAGCTGGCAGCAGCAGCTGTACCCGTGGACCCAGCGGCTGCTGTACGCGGTCGGGTACGCGTTCGTCCTCGGGTACGGCGGGTGGCTCGTGTTCCGGGACCAGCGGGACGGGCGGGCCGACGGCTTCTCCGTCGGGGCGGTCACCGCCATGCTCATCTACCTCGGGCAGCTCTGGGAGCCGGTCCGGCGGATGGCCGGTTTCACGGCCGACGTGCAGACGAACGTCGCCGCCTGCGCCCGGGTGTTCGAGGTGTTGGACCTGACCCCGGCCGTGGCCGACCCGCCGGACCCGGTACCGCTGCCGGTCCGCCCCCGGCCGCTGGAACTGCGGGCGGTCGCGTTCGCGTACGCCGGCGAGCGGCCGGTGCTGCGCGGGGTCGACGCGCTGATCCCGCCGGGGGAGATGGTCGCGTTCGTCGGTCCGAGCGGGTCGGGCAAGAGCACGCTGCTCAACCTGCTCCCGCGGTTCTACGACCCGACGGCTGGGACCCTTCTGCTCGACGGCCACGACCTGCGGGCCCTGCGGCTGGCCGACGTCCGCGGGCACGTCGCCCTCGTCCCGCAGGACAGCCCGGCCGTCGCCGGGACGGTGGCCGAGAACATCGCCTTCGGCCGCCCCGCCGCCACGCCCGAGCAGGTCCGGCGGGCGGCCGAGCTGGCCGGGGCGGCCGAGTTCATCGACGCCCTGCCGGCCGGGTACGACACGCAACTGACGGAGGCGGGCCAGAACCTGTCCGGCGGGCAGCGGCAGCGGATCGCGATCGCCCGGGCCCTGCTGACCGACGCGCCGATCCTCGTCCTCGACGAGCCCACCAGCGGGCTGGACCGGGCCCACGAGCGCCTGGTGCTCGACACCCTGCACCGGCTCCGCGGCAAACGGACGATCATCCTCGTGACGCACAGCTTAGAGGCCGTCACCGGGTGCGATCGGATCTTTGTCCTGCACGAGGGGCGGGTGGGCGAGGCCGGCACGCACGAGGAACTGCTGGCGGCCGGCGGCTTGTACACCGCCCTAGCGGCCGATCCCGTCTCCGACGAGCCTCCCGAGCCCACACTGGTCGTTCAAAGCCTGGAGGTCACGGCGATCACCTCCCTGCAGGCCCTGAGCTCACTGGGGTGAGGCCGCCAGCAACTCCTTAAGGCGGGCGAATGCCGGCTTCCGGTACCCGTCGTGCTTCACGAGGCCCATGTGGTACTCGTTCTCGTCCACGTGAAAGCCCTCGATCGCCTCCCGAGCGGGGTCCAGGTCGATGAGGCTGTAGAAGTAGAACCGATCGCCCGGGGCGGCGACCAAATCGTCCATCGCCTGCACCTGCAGTTCGTACTTCGCCTCGCGGCCGAGGGCGAGGTCCCACGTGGCGATGCCGGTCTCGGTCACCCAGACGGGTCGGCCGCCGGCGTGGCCGCTGACGTAGGCCAGCCGGTCCTGCCAGCCCGTCCAGTCGCGGTGCCACTCCCAGTTCGGGTGGTGCGGGAACCACATGCCGGGGAACGCGTGGATGCCGACGACGTCGACGTACGGCAGCACGCCGTACGACCCGATCAAGTCCAGCCAGTGGTGGTCGACCGGGATCATGCCGCCGAGCACCGTGCTCCGGCCCCGCTGCTTCGCCCAATACGCGGCGTCGCCGATCATTTGGCCGAACTTCCGCCAGTCCGGGTCGAACGCCGGAAAGTCCCATTTGTACCGGTTGTTCGGCTCGTTCCAGAGCTCGAGGTGGTGCCAGGCTTCGCCGTAGTCGGTGATGACGAGGTCGATGAAGTCGGCGAAGTCCCTCAGCCGGCGCGGGGGCGCGTTGCAAGCGGCGGCCTCGGCGAGGCTCGGCGGCGTGTGCCAGACGGACAGCAACACCTCCAGCCCGCTCTGCCGCAGCCGGGCCATTTGCCAGTCGTACCACGCCTTGCCGCCGGGCCGGAGGTAGTCCGCCCAGGAGATGCCGGTGCGGAGGTGCCTCAGCCCTAGCTCGGCCGACAGTTCAAGAGTGCGGTCGACCGCGTCCCGGTCCTCGAAGTGAAACCACTGGCAGACGCCGAGCTTGTCGCGAAGCCCCTGGGGCGCTGTGGCCGGCAAGGTGGTGGCGGTGGATGTAGGGCTGGCCGGTTGCATCGTCTCCCGAGTGTCCCCCGTGCAGGCTGCGCCCCAACGTATTCGGCGCGCGGCCATTCCCGGAACGGCGCCGTCCGTCACCCGCCGGCCGCGCCGCCGCGGCCGGTCGCCGCCGCGAACTCGGCCGCGTCCCACGTCGTCACGGCGGACGGGCGGCTCGGGTCCGGTTCGCACAGGTAGAACTCGTGCCCCGGCCGGTCGACCACCCGCATCCCCGCGGCCCGGAGCATCGCCTCGCACGCGGCGTGGTTCGGGGCCCACCAGTTCGTCGGGTCCCCGGCGAACCCGTGCTCGAAGAATGCGACCGTCGGCCAGCCGGGCTCCCGCAGCAGGTGCCGGTCGTTGAACATGCGGCCGTGGGTCGCCTCGAACACCTCGTCGCCCGGGGCGGTGAGCGTCTGGAACAGCAGCAGGCGGTCGACCTTCTGGCAGACGACGTCCAGCCCGAGCATCGGGTACCGCAGGTGGTAAAGCACGCCCATGAACAGCACGAGGTCGAACCGCTCGTCCCGGCGGGCCAGGTCGTACACCTGCATCCGCTCGAACCGCACCCGGTCGGCGGCGCCGGCCCGGCCGGCGAAGCCGAACCGTTCGGCCGCCCAGCGCGCCTGGCGCAGGTACTTCTCGTCCACGTCGATGCCGAGCACGGTCGCCCCGCGCTTGGCGAGTTCGAACGTATAAAACCCGGCGTTGCACCCGATGTCGAGGCACCGCCACCCGGACAGGTCCTCGGGCAGGGCGGCCGCCACCTGCTGCCACTTGAACGCCGGGAAGTCCCCGAACGGGTGGCCCGGACAGGTCTGGGTGCCGTCCGGCAGGTGCAGGTTGTGAAACCAGGGGCCGAGGGCGTGGATCTCGCCGCGGGCCGGACTGGCGGCGGCGGCATCGGGGGAGGTACGGGTCTCTGCTGCTGTCATGGGTGCGGCTCCGCGTCGCTCGGTGGGTCAGTGCAGGTGGCTCAGGACGAACGCCAGCAGGAACCCGGCGGACGTCACCAGTCCGACTGCGGCCCCGCCGGACTCGTACGCTTCCGGCATCATCGTGCTGGCGAGCATCGTCAGGATCGCCCCGGCGGCGAACGCCTGGATGCCGCCGATCGTGTTCCCGCCCGCACCACGCAACATCAGGTTCCCCAGCAGGGCCGCGAGCCCGGACGCGACGAGCACCGCTGTCCACAGCCACAGCACGTAGCGGGGGGAACGGCCGGCGTTCTTCATCCCGGCCGCGGACGACATGCTCTCGGGAACGTTGCTCAGGAAGACGGCGGCGACCATCACCCAGCTCACCGCCCCCCCGCGGAGCAGGCTCACGCCGATGGCCACGGACTCGGGGATGCCGTCCAACAGGGCGCCGACCGCGATCGCCGTCCCGTTCGACCCCTGCTGTTGCCCCTGCGACCGCTTTCGGTGCCGGGCCCCGTACCAGTTGACGAGCCAGTCGGCCGAGAAGTAGACCAGGGACCCGGCCACCAGCCCGACCGCCGCCGCGTCGAACCCGCCCTGCTTGTACGCCTCCTCCATCAGCTCGAACGCGACGGACGAAATCAGCACACCCGACCCGAGGGCCATGACGAAGGAGATCGTCCGCTGGGAGGCCTCAGCGTACAGGCCGATCAGCGCGCCAATCAGGAGCGATGCCCCGCCGACCAGCCCCCAGAACCCGGCCCAGAGTGCGTTCATCCGTTGGCCCTCTCGCGGTTAAAACCCGCCCCTGTACCCGCAACGGCCTTGCCGGGTCTACCGTTGCTTGTTGCGCCGACCGGGGCGGACGCACGAGCGATTGAACAGGTCACGAGTCTCGGCCTTGCGTGGTGTACGCCTCCAGCTCGGCGGCCCGGTGGGCGGCGGTGTGGCGGGTTAATATCTTGTCCCTAGCCCGGACGGCGATCCGCCGCCGCTCGGCCTCGGGCGTGTCCCGCAGGTACCGCAGCACATCGTCGGTTGAGCGGGCGATGAGGATCTCCTCCCCGGGCGTGAACAGATCGTCTAGCCCGTCCCACCAATCGCTGATGATCGGGACGCCGCACGCGGCCGCCTCGAACAGTCGGACGCTCGGGCTCCACCCGGCGCGGACCATGTCCGCCCTCGTGATGTTCAGCGTGAACGCCTGCTCGTTGTAGAACGCCCGGTGCTCGCTCGGCGGCAGGTGCTCGACCCGCTCGACCGTCCCCCACGCCACGTCCGCCGGGTACTGCGGCCCGGCGACCACGAACCGGCCGCCGGGCCACGCCCGGGCCGGTTGCAGCAGCAATTCTTCGAGCGGTGGCTGGCGGTCGGGGCTGTAAGTGCCGAGGTAGCCGAGGTCCCACCGGCGCGCTCGGTCCTCCGGGTAGTACAGGGCCGGGTCGACCGAGCAGTACAGGGCGCGGGCGGCGGGCGAGCCGAACTCCCGCTCCAGCCGCCGCAGGGTCGGCCCGCCGGTGAACGACAGGTACAGGTCGTATCGCGGAATCAGGTCCGGGGCCAGGTACTCGAAATCCCCGCGGGCGAGCTTCGCGAGCGTGACCGGCGTGTCGATGTCGTAAAACGCCGTCGTGCCCTCGGCTAATCCCGTCACCCACCGCCCGACGTCCACGCCCTGCGGCACGTACGACCCCACCACGACCAGGTCGGCCGACCGCACCTCGTCCGTGAACCGGGCCCGGAGGTCGACGACGCCGTCGTAAAGTGCCGTCCGCCCGTACGGCGGGTTCGGCAGGTCGCGGTTCGAGGCGTACCACGGCTTGTCGTGTTCCAGGAACAGCACGTCGTGGCCCCGGCCGACCAGCTCGCGCACCAGCCCGCGGTAAGTCGTGGCGTGGCCGTTGCCCCACGAGCTGGTGATGGTCAGCCCGATGATCACGACGCGGAGTCGGCCGCGGCGGGAGGGTGGCTGGGCAGCGTTGGGCAGGTCGATGAGGGTCATGGAAGCTCGGATCGCTCGTCGGGCGTCCTTCGGACGCACATTGCCTCGGACGGGCACGACCTCACATCACACGGCCGTCGCACCGGCGAGCAGGCGATGCCCGCCCGCCCCGTCCAGCACCGATTCCAGCAGTTCCGCCCGGTGGGCGTAGGTGTGCTCGGCAAGCACGCGTCGCAGGGCGGCCCGGCCGACCTGCCTGGCCCGCTCCGGCGTCAGCGCCCGCACGTGCTCGGCCACTTCGGCCCCGTCGTGGGCTACCAGGATCTCCGCCCCGGGCTCGAAGAACGTCTCCACGCCGACGAACGCGTCCGTGATCAGACACGCCCCCGCCCCAGCCGCTTCGAACACGCGGGTGGCGGGCGAGAACCCGTACCGTGCCATGCTGTCCCGGTTCACGTTCAGCACGGCCCGGGAAGTGCAGTTGAACGCGTTGTGGTTGCGGGTGTAGACGTGGCCGACGTCCCGCACGTTGGCCGGCATCGGCTTGTCGTGCCAACCGTTGCCGCCGATCAGGAATCGCCGGTCAGGCAGCGCGGCGGCCGCGCTCAGGAAGAAATCCTCCACCCGCGCCTCCCGGTCCGGCAGCCGGTTCCCGAGGAACCCGAGGTCGCCGGCGAACCGGTCGTCCGGCGGGACCGGATGGTGCGTGTCGGGATCGACGGCGTTGTAGATCGGCACGCACTGCTTCGCCCCCAACGCCTCGTACGCCCGCACCACCGGGTCGCCGCCGCCGTACGTCAGGACCAAGTCGTACCGCGGGACGAGTTGGCCGAACGGATCGGCCGAGTCGCTCTGCACGCGCTCCAGCGTGGCCGGGGCGTCCACATCCCAGAAGCAGACGAGGTTTCGATCCGTCTTAAGGTCCGCGACGGCGGCCTCCAGCAACGCGTCGTGGACGCCGTTCCCGCTCGCCTTGATGATTAGGTCGGCCCCGGCCGCTTCGTCTAAGCACCGGCGGACGCCGTCGGCGCCGCCGTGCGGGTACACGACGACCCTCGCGTAGTCGGGGTCCGGGATGTCACGGTGCTTCTGCCGGTCGTACGCGTCCGACTCGTAGAACGTCACCTTGTGCCCCCGAAGGTGCAGGGCCCGCACCACGCCTCGGTAGTAGGTAGCGGCACCATTCCAATACGCGCTGACGAGGCTGGACCCGAAGAAGGCGATGTTCATGGGAGGTGGTGTTAGGGGCCAGCGGCTGGAAGGCAGAGGCGACGGTCAGTTTCGCGAGCCGGCGAGTTCCCGCACCGCCGGCACGGTGGTCGGCCTGCGGGCGCTCGTGACGCCGTTCCCGCCGCCGTTCGCCAGCTCCGCGACGACCTCCATCAGCTCGTCTACGCGGTGGGCGCACGTGTGCCGCGAGAGGAGGGTTCGGTGCCCGTCGGCGGCGAGCCGCCGGGCGTACTCCGGGTCGGCGAGCAGGTCGTGCAGGTGTTGCCGCATCTCGGCCCCCGAGCGGGCCACGAGGTAGTCCTTGCCCGGGGTGAACAGCCCCTCGGCGTCGTCCCACGGCGAGCAGACGAGCGGGATGCCGCAGGCGAGCGCCTCAAACGGGCGGATCGTCGGGATGCCGCGGAGGGCCGCCACGTACGGCCGGCGCGGGACGTGGACCGTGACCCGGAACCGGGCGAACGCCTCCGGGGCCGCGAAGTTCGCCAGCCAACCGGCGTACCCGATGCCCGCCTCGGCGAGCGCCGCCTTGGCAGCGTCCGGGTAGCGGACCCCGTGGACGCGGGCCTTGAGGCCGAGCGACTTCACCGGGTCCAGCAGGAACTCCTGCAGTTCGGCCGTCCGCTCGTCGTCGCCCCAGTTGCCGACCCAGACGAGGTCCCCCTCCGCCGGCCGGCCGGCCAGCGGGCGGAAGACGCGGGTGTCCGCCGCCTCGTGCCACGTCCACGCCCGGCGGGTCCAGCCGTTAGCCAGGTACAGGGTCCGCAGCACCTCGCCGTACGCGAGCACGCCGTCGAAGTGGGACAGGTCGTACGCGGCCATGGCGGCCGGGTCGGTGACGGCACGATGGTGCGTGTCGTGGAACAGCAGCCGGTACCGCCTGCCCGCCGCCCGGTGCTGGCCGATGTGGTGGACGAGCGCGTGATCGCTCCACTCGTGGACGATGACGAGGTCGGCATCGGCGAGCGCGACATCAAGGTCGAGCGTGGCCGGGTCGTACGACTCGCTCACGCCGGCCAGCGTCGGGTACGCGGCCTCGAACGCGGCGAACGGCTCGTCCCCATGCTCGGCACGGAGGTTCTGCGCGCTCCAGGCTTCCCGCGGCTCGTACACCCGGACATCGTGCCCGCGGAACAGCAGCTCGGCCGTCACCCCGCGTAGGAAGTGGGCGTTGCCGTGGTTCCAGTCGGACACCAGCGAGTGATAGAACATCACGATCTTCATCTGGCGACACTCCTGGCGGCACCGCGGGCCGTCGCGGCCACGTCTCAGACAACACTCATGCTTTCACGACCGGGCGGTCCCGGCGGGCACGTCGATTGCCGCGTCGTCGGCCTGAGGCCCCGCCGGCGGCGCGCTCGCCTTTGTCCGGAGTCCTTTGTAGGCGCCGACGTACGCCGCCGCCATCGGGGCAGAAACGTACCGGCGGGCCCGTGCCAGCGCCTGTTCCGCCCGCGCCCGCCGTTCGTCGGGGCGGCCGATTAGACCGACCAAGGCGTCGCGAAGGGCACCATGATCGGCCGGCGGCACGTAGACCGCCGCGTCGCCCCACACCTCCCGCAGACTCGGGATGTCGCCCAGGACGAGGGCGCAGCCGGACAACCCGGCCTCCAGCGCCGAAAGCCCGAACGGCTCGTACCGGGCCGGCAGGCAGTAGATCGCCGCCCGCGCGAACGCGTGGGCCATCTCCGCCTCGTCGAGCCGGCCGAGCGGGTAAAGGTTCGGCGTTGCGGGGCCGGCATCGCCGGTCGCACCAGACGTCGCCGTCATCGTGCCGCCCGGGTGTCGCGCCTCGCCGGCGACCCGCACGGGCCACGGCAGGCCGGGTGCGACGGCGGCCAGCGCGGCGACGTTCTTCGCCTCGTCCCAAAGCCGCCCCGCCGTCAGCACGAACGGCTCCTTG
>JAQGHJ010000511.1 GCA_028288905.1 Phycisphaerales bacterium
GGGCGGTCCGTCGCATGTGGGCGGCGATGATAAAGGGGGCCGGGCGGGGCGGCAAACGGTGGGCGGCGCGAGGCCGCGTCGGGCCGGCCGTGCCGGCCGATGGACCCGGCCGGGTCGGGGCTGCCCGTTCCTCCTCAACCGACTGCCGACACACCCGGTCCTACAGCGGATCGCCGGCGACGTCGGGCGGCCACAGCGATAAGGCGGATGGGCTCGCGTCGTGCTAAGACCCGACTTTGATTTTTGCGTCGCATACTATGTGATACATAGTATCATGCCACGCATGAAGGTCGAACGCGAACTGATGCGGGGGGCTGGCCCGGTCGCGGTCCTCCGCCTGTTGGAGGGCGGAGAGCGGTACGGGTACGAGCTCGTCAAACTGCTGGACGAGCGGACGGACGGCGTGCTGGCGATGGGCCAGAGCACGCTGTACCCGCTGCTCTACAACCTCGAGGCGAAGGGCCTGATCGCCGCCCGGCGCGGGGAGGCCGAGAACGGCCGGCCGCGGAAGTACTACCGGCTGACCGATCGCGGCGCGAAGCACTTGGCCCGCGAGCGGGAGCAGTGGCAGGCCCTCACTGTCGCGATGGGCCGGCTCGGTCTGGCCGGCGGGTGACGGTTGCTTACCGCGCGACTCGAGTCGCTTCACCCGCGGCCACTACCTCACCCGCCATCAAAGCACACCGGGACGCCGACCATGCCCGAAGACGCCCTCCGCCTGCCCGCCGCCGTCCGCCCGTCGCTGCTCCGCCGGCTCCGCTTCACCCCGCTCCGCGACCTCGCCCGCGGCCGCGTGTCCGGCCGGCTAGACGTCGCCCACCGGCTGGCGGCGATCGACCTGCCGGCCCCGGCCGCCGACGTCGTCCGCCGGGTGGTGCGCCGCACCAAGCTGTGGCGGGCGGAGCGGGTCGCGGTCGCCGACGAGCTGATTGCCCACTTCGCCGATGGTCTGGCCGCCGGCGAACCCGCCGAGGCCCTGGTGGCCGCCTTCGGCGACGAGCGGCAGGCCGCCCGTCTGATCCGCAGGGCCAAAATCCGCAACCGCCCGCTCGCGTGGCACGCGTTGCGATGGCTCGGGCGGGGGGTGGCGGTTCTGGTCGTCGCCTACATCGCACTGGTCGCCCGGTACTTCCGCGGCCGGCCGACCGTGTCGACCGATTACGTCGCGAAGCTCAACGCCCCGATCGAGCGGGTGCCGGCGAGCGACCGGGCGTGGCCGCTCTACCAGCAGGCGATCGGGCAGCTCGCGCTGGCCCGGTCCGCCTACCCGCCCGGCCCCGACGGCGAGGCGGCACACCGCGCGTACGAACAGTGGCTCGGCACCGCCTTCGACGCCCGGCCGGGAACCCCGGAATGGCCCGACCTGACCGGGTGGCTCGACCAACACGCGGCCGCCGTGGAGCTGATCCGCCAGGCCGCCGCCCGGCCGGACCTCGGGTTCGTGCTCGGGTCGTCCGGGTCGCAGCGGGAGTCGCCGTACGACCGCGGGGACGACCCGAACGAGCCCCGCCCACTGGTCACGGTGCTGATGCCGTACCTGAGCCACGTGCGGACGATGGCCGACGCGGTGGCCGCCGACCTGCGGGTGGCCCGCGACCGCCGGGATGGCGGGCGGGTCGTCCGCGACCTCGACGCGCTGCTCGGGATGGCGGACCAGACCCGCAGCCCGTTCGTGATCAACCAGCTCGTCGGGAACGGGACCGACCGGCGGGCCCTGTACGGGCTCGACGAGGTCCTGGCCGCCACCCCGGACGTGCTGGACGACACCCGGCTCGTCCGCGTCGCCCACCGGCTGTCGGCGTTGGGCGGGGGCAAGCCGCTGCTCGACCTCGCCGGCGAGCGGATGTTCTTCTACGACCTGATCCAGCGGAGCTTCACGGACGACGGCCGGGGCGACGGCCGGCTCACCCCCGCGGGCATTCAATTGATGGCAACGTTAGAGGGAACCGTCGGCGGGCGGCCGGACGGCCCGTGGTCGCTGGCGACGGCCGCCGCGCTGCCCGTCGCGCTCGTCGCTTCCCGCCGCGAGCAGGTGGCCGAGTACGACCGGCTGATGGACCTGAGCGCGGCGCAATTCCGCCGACCGGCCCGGGAGGCCGACTGGTCGGAGGTGCTCGCCCGGGTCGTCGAGATCAAGACGTCGTCGCTCGACCGGGTCCGGTACCTGCCGATCGCGATCATGATCCCAGTCCTGTACCACGTTCAGGCGACCGTCGAGCGGCTGCTCGGACAGCGGGACGGCCTGGTGACGGCCATCGCCCTGGAGCTGTACCGCCGCCGCCACGGCGCGTACCCGCCGACGCTCGACGCGCTCGTCCCCGACCTGCTGCCGGCCGTCCCGGTCGACCGGGTCGCGGGCGGCCCGATCCGCTACAAGTTGATGAACGGCAAGCCGGTGCTGTACAGCGTCGGCATCGACGGGGACGACGACGGCGGCCGCATGGCGACCAACGACGCGGGTAACCGGTTGAACTATCTGGCCGCGGAATGGAGAAGCCTCCGGCCCAACGCGACGCCGGTCCCGGACGGCGACTGGCTGCTGTTCCCCGAGTCTGAGCCGGACCGGGTCGGCCCGGCCGCGGCGGGCAAGTGACGCCGGTCCGCCACGTGCCGGTACAGCCGGACCCGCCACTGCATGCGTGACGGCCGGGCGTTGCCGCGAGCTGAGATCGGCGGAGCGATGCGCGGCCGCCGGTCGATGGTCCCCGCCCGCTGGCGTCCGCAGAATCTCGTTGGCTCCGCGGCGGCAGCGGAGACAACTGGGTGAGCCGGAGGTTGGGAGCGACGGGGCGGCGACCTTCCCATCCTCGCGGTCGGGGCACCTTTTCACGAGCGTCCGCCACTCACGTCAGCATCCGCCGCGGCTTCGGCCGCGGGACCGGGTGCCATCCGTCAACGCAGCACCCGCCGAGCGGGGGGAGAGGAACTGATGCGTCGAGCGAGCTTGGTCGCGGCGGCTTGGGCGATCGGTCTGGCGGCAGTAGCCGTGCCCGCCCGGGCCGACTGGCTGGCCGACGCCAACGCCCGGATCGAGCGGGACCGCAAGGCCGACCTCGCCGTCGTCGTCCGGGACGCGGCCGGGAACCCGGTCCCCGGGGCGACCGTGACGCTCGACCAGACGGCGTCGGCGTTCCGGTGGGGGACGGCCGTCAACTCCAGCTACTTCGTCAACACGGCCGACGTGAACAACGCCACCTACCGGCAGAAGCTGTTCACCCTGTTCAACCAGGCGACGCTGGAGAACGACCAGAAGTGGGTGCAGTGGGAGACGCCGGCCCTCAGGGCGAACGCGGTCTCCACGAACAACGCCCTGCTGGACCGCGGGTTCACCGTCCGCGGGCACACAATGGTGTGGCAGCGCCGGCAGTCGCTGCCGGCCGACGTGGTGAGCGCCCTGGACAACGGCGACGCCGCCACCCTCCGGTCCCGCCAGCTCGGGCACGTCGCGGCGATCGGCGGGACGCGCTACAACGGCCGGAGCCTGGCCGACTGGGACGTGCTGAACGAGCAGAACGCCAACCACCTGCTGACCGACGTCATCAACCCGTCGGCCCCGAAGGAGCAGGCCCCGTTCCTCGTCGAGGCGTTCAACGCCGCCCGGGCCGCCGACCCCGGTGCCCGGCTGTACGTCAACGACTACAACATCCTCGCCAGCAGCAACAACACGGACACGTCGGCCCAGCGGTCGATGTACGACACGGTCGCGTACCTCAAGGCCCAGGGGGCCCCGGTCGGCGGGCTCGGGTTCCAGGGGCACCACGCCAGCCCGAACGCCCGGACGTCCGGGGCGAACCTGGTGACGATCCTCGACCGGTTCTCGACGCTCGGGCTGCCGATGCTGGTGACCGAGTTCGACATGACCGGCACAGGGTGGGCGAGCGAGCAGCAGAAGGCCGACTACATGCGGGAGTTCATGACCGCCGTGTTCAGCGAGAAGGCGGTGACCGGGTTCAGCATGTGGGGGTTCTGGGACGGCAAG
>JAQGHJ010000565.1 GCA_028288905.1 Phycisphaerales bacterium
GGCCGGCCGGCCCGGGCCGGCCGGCCGTCACGGGTCCGCCGGCGGGCCGTCGCGGACCCGAAGCTCGACGCCGTTGCGGTCGGTGAACCGCCCGTCCAGCGTGCCGCCCCGGCCGCCCGCCTCGAACGGGATCGAGAACCCGGACGGGTCGGCCGGGTCCGGCCGGCCGGCGAACGGCCGCAGCGTGCCCGGCGTCGCCCCGGCCGGCACCTCGACGCTCGCGCGCCACCCGGTGTACCGGTCCGGCCGGTACACGTGCCCGGCGAACTCCCACCGCCGCCCCCCCCTCGCCCCACCCGACGCCCGAGAGCAGGAGCAGGGCCACCCCGACCCGGAGCCCTCACCGGCGTGTGCGGCGACGGCGGGCGTGCGGCGGCTGCGGGTCGTAATCGATGCGGGTCGGGGACGGACGGCGGGTCATGGTCGGCCCCGGCGATCCTACCGGGCGGCCGCGGCGGCGGTACACTCGGTCGGGCGGTACCCCGTCGCGTCGCCGGCGGTCCGAACCGCCGCGACGGACGAGCCGCCGACGGAGGGAGGGCGGTGGACGAGGCGAACCAGCCCGCGGTCGGACGAAGCCTCCCGCTTCGGGCGGGTCCGCTGGCGCGGCCCGCCCTCGCGGCGGGCGTCGGCTCGACGAATCCCCACGGTTCGCCCGTGGAGGACGGTGCCGCTAAGGCGCGGTCCGTGCCGGACGCCGACATGGCGATCCCTCCACGGTCTATGGTACGCGGGTACAGGCATCAAATTCGCTCCCATTCGGGGCGCGAATGACAAACCTAAATTCATGACTTGTTCGAGCAAAACACCAATGCGTAAGAATGCGATATCGCTATTGCTAATTGGATGTACGGCGTCCGCAATCCAAATAAAGATAGCAAGTAACGCAACGGGGATGACGACGTCGGAAAGTCGTCCGTCGACCGTCGATAAGACCGTACTAAAGGAATGGTGGTACGGTGGTCGTTGGCCCCTGCCTTCGGATCTTCAGTCAACGTTACCCGCATGGGTGGACGCTCACCCGGAAGATGCTGATGCTTCGTTTTATCTCGCGGCACTTGCCGGGCAGACCGTCCCGGGATTCACGTCCCTGTCTTCGGACCGGGTATTCGACCTGCTTAGGAGGGCGGCCGGCGGGGGCCATGCGCCGGCCATCGCCCGCTTGGGGATGCTGACCGCGGGCGACCCGGGCGGCCTGAAGATGCTCGAGCAAGTCGCATCCACCGGCAGCCCCGACGGGTTGATGAACCTCGGGCTGGTACGTCTTTACGGCTTAGGTGGCGGCAAGTCGGATTTAGCTGCCGCCGAGCCCCTGCTTAAGCAGGCGTTGGACAGGGGCCAAGTTCGGGCTCACTCGGCCCTTGCGGCGCTGTATCGACAGGCCGGAAACCCCGCGCTGTGTATGAAATACCTGCTGTCTGGAGCCGCGAAGGGGGATGCGAACTCGATGATCCAATTGGCCCTCTGCTACAGGTCGGGTGACGGCGTCCCCCGCTCGGCCGTTAAGGCGTTTCGGTGGGCGTCCGCCGCCGCCGAGCGCGGGGTCCCCGATGCATGTGCGCTGACTGCTGACCTGTGCAGGGCGGGGGATGGGACTGCGCCTGACGCGGCGGCGGCACTACGGTGGCTACAACGAGGCGTGGAGGCGCGGAGCAACGCGTCAAAGCACATGCTGGCTACGATGTTTCTTACGGGAGAGGGTATTCCGGCAGCCGATCCAAATGCTGCTATCGAGCTGCTGACTGGTTTAGCTCGTAGCGGAGATGCCGCAGGTCAACTGCGGCTGGGTCAAGCCTACTTGGAAGGTGAGTGGGTCGGCCGGGACGTCGGCCGGGCTCGTGCCCTATTCGAAGAGGCTGCGAAAGGCGGGGAAGCTCAAGCCGGAGCCTTCGTCCGTTGGATCGACGCAGCCGTTATACATTAACGGACAATGCCGTCGCGAGTCGGACCAGTAATGGCGCGTAGCACCCTTCGAGCTGAAATACCGATCATAAGGAAAGGCCAAGTGGATCAGCGGCCGCACTTTCTCAGATGCTTCCTTTGCCCGTTGCTGTTTCTGTCAGGGAATTTCATAGCCGCCACCGCGTTCCCTGTTGACGCGTCGGCTGCCGATGCCGGAACGGCGGTGCCCGTTGTCGGCCAAGCCCTTCCAACTACCGGCTCCACGCGAGAAGTTCCCAGGTCCGGGAGAGACGCCGATGTTTCCCTTGTCCTTAGGCTGCGCAATAGTCATCGGAGCCCGCCGCATAGCCAAAAAGCTGGGCTGGTTCAGTCGCTGGCGGCGTGGCTGGTTCAACACCCGAACGACCCGGAGGCCGCGTACTGTTTGGCGGTACTCGGCGGGTCCGAAGGCCACGAAGCCGTTGCCCTTCTGCGACGTGCGGCGGACGCCGGGTTCGGGCCTGCGCGTGCGACGCTCGGTTACATGCTCGTTGCGGGCGAGCACGTGCCGGCCGATCCCGTGACCGGCCTCGCGCTGCTCCGCTCTGCGGCCTCAGGGGGTGAGCCGACCGCGTGCGGCTACCTAGGATTTATCGAGCTTCGGGGCATGGGTGTTCCGAAAGACTTGCCGTTGGCGATCAAAGACCTCGGTCGCGCAATTTCACTCGGTGACGGGACGTCGAAGTCGGAACTCGCTTACGCGCTGGTCGAAGCAAACAGGTGGGAACAGGCGGAGCAAGTGATGGCGGACGCCGGGAACGGCGGTGACCCGATAGCTTTACTCGCGATCGCGGGCTGGAGAGAGCAGGGTTACTTCCGCCCGCGAGACCTCGAGGCGGCGTTCGCTTTGACGGCACGGGCCGCGGAGCTGGACAACGCGGAAGCCCGTCGGCGGCTCGGCCGAATGTACGGGACCGGCGTGGGGACGTCTGTCGATCCGGTTCGGGCTGCGGCCGAATATCGCCTTGCCGCGGAGGGCGGTGATGCTGCCGGCCGAACCTGGCTCGCGCGCGTCACGTTGAGCGGCGAAGGTGTCCGAATGGACGTTCCGAAGGGGTTGGCGCTTTTGCGCGAGGCCGCCGCAGCCAAAGATGCCGACGCCCTGCTGATGCTGGGTCGCGCCTATCTCCAGGGGCTGTGGGTGCCGCGGGACGACGCGGTCGCGCACGGCTTGTTAAGGCAGGCAGCAGCCGCCGGCTCGGAGGAGGCGAAAGCTTATCCGGCCGCACTCCGGCCCTAAAGATCGGCCGTCGGTTGGCCCGGCACCGTCGGATGCTTCCGGGTGAGGACGCTGGCCGGGTGCGTGGCGGTGTGGTGGCTCGATGAGAACTTCCGGACTACGCGCCGCCCTCGGCCGCGGACAGCCAATGGCGGACGTCGCGGTGAGGTTCCGGTCCGGCGTCGGCCCGGCAGCCGCCGTTGCCCGCGTCAACGCGGCGGCGGGCGAGTTCCACCTGCACCCGCGACCGCCGCACGGCGACCCGCTGCTGCGGGCAGGCACCGGCAAGCGGGACGCGCCCTGCTGCGGCTGTCCGGCGTGCGGCTTGTTCGAGCGCCGCCCCGGGCTGTCCCGCCGGCGAGACCTGCTGGTGGTAGGAGGAACGCGGGCCGCCGGGGGAGCGGCTGTCGGGACCGGACGAGTTGGTCGCGTCCGTCGGGCCGTCGCAGCCGGGGGCGGACGACGGCCAGTGGTATCCGTACGCGAAATAGGGACGACCGGTGGCCGCGGGTGACCCGGCCGTCGAGAAGCGGGTGGCGGACCGAATCCCTCCCCACCCGACGTCGGACGTTCCCGAAACGTCGGCAATGCGGCTGCCGGACCGGTCGCGGCGCTGCCCGCGTACGACACGCTCCGGCCGGGCGGCCTGACGAAGGAGGTCGTCGCCCGGGCCGGGTACTGCCTGCTGACGTCGCAGGTCGGGGTGTGGGCG
>JAQGHJ010000616.1 GCA_028288905.1 Phycisphaerales bacterium
TGATCGCCCAGGACCCCGCGACCGCCGGGTTCCCGGACATGCCCGCGGCCGCGGCCGCCCTGGGGCCGGCCCGGCTCGTCCTCCCGCCCGAGCAGATCGGCCCCGCCCTCCAGCAGCTCGTCACCGCCGCGGGCCCGAACGGGGCTCGCCCGCCGGCCCCGGCCCCCGGCGAACCCGCCGCGTGGGCCGCGCGGACCACCGTCCTGCTGGTCGACGACCACCGGATCGTGCTGGACGGACTGCGGCTGCTGCTCGACGGCGAGCCGGACATGGCCGTCGTCGCCGAGGCCGAAGACGGCCTGTCCGCCGTCCGGCTGGCGGCCGAGCTGTCGCCCGACGTCGTGGTCATGGACCTGTCCATGCCGGGGATGGACGGGTTCGCCGCCACCGAGCAGATCCTGGCCCGCAGCCCGGCCACCCGGGTCGTCGCGCTCACGGCCCAGGCCGACCTCGGTTCGGCGGCCCGGGCCCTCGCCGCCGGGGCCACGACAGTCCTGAGCAAGCAGCGGGCGTTCGACGACTTGGTCGCGACGATCCGCCAAGCAACGGCTGACGGCTCCCGCCCGCCGGCGTCCCGCGGAGGCGATTGAGCCACTTCCCGTGGCCGTCCCACGGCGTGCCCTCGGCAGCGGACCCGCCGCTAATCCCGACATCGCCGCCGCCTTGTGTTGCGGGCGTCCCACCTGCACCCGTCCCGCAGGGACGGCCGCCGCCTACGCCGCCGCCGCCACCTCGCCCAACCAAGCCCTCCGCGGGTTCGGGGTGCGGGCGTCCCGCCCGCCCGTGCAGCCGGGACGGCCGCACGCCAATCCAGCCGAGGCGCTACGCGATCCGGCGGATCGCGTTAGAATTCGGGCATGGCCTCCCGACCCGCCACGACCGTGAAGCCCGAGTCCCCGCCCGTCGCCTCGACCGGCATCCCGGGCCTCGACGTCATCCTCCACGGCGGGCTGCCGCGGGACGAGATGCACCTGGTGCAGGGCACCGCCGGCACCGGCAAGACCACCATTGCCCTGCACTTCCTGCGGGCGGGCGCGCTGGCCGGGGAGGCGTGCCTGTACCTGACGCTGTCGCAGTCCAAGCCGCACCTGGAGCGGATCGCCCGGTCGCACGGCTGGTCGATGGACGGCATCACGGTCCACGAGCTGTCGCCGGGGACGGTCATGGACCGGATCGCCGCCCGCCAGACGGTGTTGCCGACGGTCGAGGTCGAGCTCGACGAGCTATTCCACGACCTGCGGGAGCTGGTCGTCAAGCTCAAGCCCCGCCGGGCCGTGATCGACTCGATCACGGCCCTGCAACTGCTCGCCGGCAGCATCGCGCGGTACCACCGCGAGGTCGTGACGCTCCGGCAGTTGTTCGTCGAGCACGGGTGCACGCTGGTGGCGATGGCCAACCACCCGGCCGAGCTGGAGAAGGGGAGCATGCCGGAGGTCATCTTCCACCCGCTCAGCGGGTGCGTGATCCAGCTCGGGCAGGACCCCCGCCCGTACGGGGACGTCCGCCGCCTCCTCCGGGTGGTCAAGGCGCGGGGACTGCCGAACAACGGCGGGTACCACGACCTCAAGATCCGCACCGGCGGGATGGAGGTCTACCCCCGGCTCGGGGCGTACGCGATGCCGGAAGACAAGGCGTACCGCCGCATGGCCAGCGGGGTCGAGTCGCTGGACCGGATCGTGGGCGGCGGGCTGGAGGGGGGGACGTCGTGCCTGCTCGTCGGCCCGTCCGGGGCGGGCAAGAGCAGCGTCGCCACCGCGTACGCCGAGGCCGCCGCGCGGGCCGGCGGGCACGCCGCCCTGTTCCTGTTCGACGAGCGGCCCGAGACGTACATCGCCCGGTCCGAGGGCGTCGGCATCCCGCTCCGGAAGCAGATCGACGCCGGCCGCGTGATGATCCGACAGATCGACCCCGGCGAGATCGCCCCCGGCGAATTCGCCCATCAGGTCCACGAGCTGGTCGAGCAAAAGGGGACGAAGGTCGTCGTCATCGACAGCGTCATCGGGTACTTCGCCGCCATGGGGACCGTCGACGTGCTGGTGACCCAGCTGCACGAGCTGCTCACGTACCTCACCCGCCGCGGCGTGCTGCTGCTCATGTGCGGGGCGCAGGAGGGGTTCATGAGCATGGGCACCCAGGACTCGGTGGACGTCAGCTACCTGTCGGACACGATCCTGGTCCTGGGGTTCTACGAGGTCGATGCCAACATTCACCGGTGCATCGCCGCCGTGAAGAAGAAGCACGGCCAGCACGACACCGGCATCTTCGAGTTGTCCGTGATCGACGGCCGACTCGCCGTCGGCACCCAGCGGCTGACGGGCTTCCACCACCTCCTGCTCCCGGACACCAAGGCCGTCGGCGGCCGGGCGGGCGAAGAGAACGGCTGAGAACTCCTGTGAGAAGTGAGGACGGGCGGCTCGGCCGTTGCACGGGTTTCCGACCCGTGTGCCGGGCCGGCCCCGTCGGATTCCTAATCGTCTGCCGGACGTCGCGCCAGTTATGATCCGGGGATGCCGGGGCCGGAGACGAAACTGCCGCCCGACGAGCGGCCGGCCCCGGCCGGTCCCGTGCTCGTGCTCGCCCCCCTCGGCCGCGACGCGGCGGTCGTGTGCGGGGTGCTCGAGGACAGCGGGATGAAATGCGCCCCGGTCCGCGACTTGGCGGACCTGACGGCATACCTGCGAGCAGGAGCAGGAGCAGGAGCAGGAGCAGGAGCAGGAGCAGGAGCGGTCCTCGTGGCCGAGGAGGCGTTGGGCCCGGCGGGGATGGCCGATCTGACCGCGACGCTGGCGGCGCAGCCGGCGTGGTCCGACCTGCCGGTGCTGCTGCTGCTGACCGACGGCGAACGGCCCCCGCCCCGCGGGGCGGGGGCGCTGGTGACGGCGCTTCGCGCCGCCGGCAACGTCGCGGTCCTCGTGCGGCCCGTCCCGTCGGTGGCGCTGGTAACGGCCGTGCAGGCGGCCCTGCGGGCCCGAGCGCGGCAGTACGAGGTCCGCGACCTGCTCGACCGGGAGCACGCCGCCCTGCAGGAGGCCGAACAATCCGCTCGCGAGGCCGAGCGGGCGAACCGGCTCAAGGACGAGTTCCTCGCCACCGTCAGCCACGAGCTGCGGACCCCGCTGAGCGCGATCCTGCTGTGGTCCCGGCTCGCCTCCACCGGCCGCGTGCCAGCGGCGGACCTGCCCGACGCGCTGCGGTCGATCGAGACGTCCGCCCGGTCCCAGTCGCAGCTGATCGACGACCTGCTGGACGCGTCCCAGATGGTGGCCGGCAAG
>JAQGHJ010000618.1 GCA_028288905.1 Phycisphaerales bacterium
GGGCAAGACTCCGCCGTCGCCAACCCTTGGCGGGCCGCGCTCCGCCCGCTCCTGGCACCCGCGGCGGGCGGGTGGTGGCGGCCGGCTGGCCGGCTGCTGTACGACCTCCAGCGGGTGTGCGTCGACCACGAGCGGGAGATCTACTCGGTCAACGTCGTCGAGTGGCTCGCGACCCTGTGCCGAAAGCCGCTCTACCGCCCGCTGCCCAGGCAGCGGCTGGCCATGGCGGCCCGGCACCTTGCGGCTGCCGCCCACCGGCTGGCGGGGTGCCAGGTGACCGGCACGGACCGGGACCGGGTCGGCCGACTACTGCACGCCGCCCACCACGCGGCCGAGCACCGGCTTCGCGCCGCCCTCGCCCCGGGCGTCCACGACGCGCTCGACGCGGTCGATCTGGTTCCGCAGAACGCCGTCGAGGCGGCCGGCCGGGAGAAGCTGGTCCAGGAGCTGCTCGACGCGGTCCTGCGGGACGGATACCTCACGTTCGGCGGCGTCCGGGACACGATCAGCCGCAACGCCATGCGGTGCCACGACCTCCGCACCGCCGCCGAGTGGGCCGGGTACGACCAGCTCATGAAGCTGGACGTGCGGCTCGGCGACGCCCTCGACGGCGTGTACCGCCGCGGCGAGGTGTACCGCTACCTGTTTCAAAAGTTGTCGTCGCTGCTGTTCGCCAACCCGGTCGGCCGGTTGCTTACCAGGACGCTGATCCTGCCCGTCGCCGGCGCCTACCTGCTTCTGGAGGCGTTGCAACACACGTTGGGGACGCTGCTGGCGAAGGTGTTCCACACCCACACGCACCTGCTGCCGGTCTGGAAGCCGCCGCCGGACCCGGTGGCCGATGCCGAGACGGCCCAGAGGGTGGCCGATCAGTTCGACCCGAACTTGTTGTACAAGCACCCGCACACGTTCGTGCCGTGGGTGCTGACGGCGGTCCTCATCCTGCTGCTGATCAACTGGCCGGCGTTCCGGCGGTGGGCGGGGCGGGCGACGGCGGCCGGGTTCCGGTGGCTCGCGTTCGTGCTGATCGAGCTGCCGGACCGGCTGGTCCGCAACCCGGTCGTGCTGGCGACGGCGAACAGCCGGGCCGTCCGGTCGACGTTCCGGCACGGGGTCAAGCCGCTCGTGGTGGCGGCGGCGTTCGCGTGGCTCTTCCTGTACCACAAGCGGCCGTCGGTGCAGGCGGCCGGGTTCGTGGCGGTGTTCATCGCCGCCGGCGTGCTGCTGAACTCCCGCCCGGGGCGGGCGGCCGAGCAGGCGGCGCTGTACGCGATCCGCGTCGGGTGGGTGCGGTTCACGGCGGACAAGATCGGGACCTTCTTCCGCGGCATCATGCGGTTCTTCGGGCGGCTGCTGGAGGCGGCCGACCGGGCGCTGTACGCGGTCGACGAGTGGCTGCGGTTCCGCCACGGCGGCGGGCGGGCCGCGCTCGTCGGCAAGGCGGTGCTGGGGGTGGCCTGGTTCTACGTCGCGTACGTGTTCCGCTTCGCGCTGAACCTGCTCGTCGAGCCGCAGGTGAACCCGATCAAGCACTTCCCGGTCGTCACCGTGTCGCACAAGCTGCTGCTGCCGCTGGCCATCCCCGGCCGGGGGGCCCCGAGCCCGCTCGGCGGCGTGCTCGTGTGGCTGTTCGGGGCGTCCAAGGGCACGGCCGACGCGGTGGCGGCCACCGTCGTCTGGGGCATCCCGGGCATCTTCGGGTTCCTCGCCTGGGAACTGCGGGAGAACTGGAAGCTCTACCGGGCGAACCTGCCGTCGACCGTGCAGCCGGTGCGGTTCGGCAGCCACGGCGAGTCGGTCGCTCAACTGCTGCGGCCCGGGTTCCACTCCGGCACGCTGCCCAAGGCCTTCGCGAAGGTCCGATCCGCGTTAGCCAAGGCACCGGCCCCTGGGCCCGGGCCCGCGTCCGGCGTTGAGGTCGTCGCGGCCGCCGGTGCCGAGCCTGCACACCCAGCTTTGCCGCCGGCCGCTCACAAGCACCTGGAGACGGTCGAGCACGTCGAGGAGTCGGTCCGGTGGTACGTCGACCGGGCGTTCCTCGGCCTGCTGAACCGGCACCCGGCGTTCGCCGACCTGCAGGTCAGGCTGGCCGACGTGCGGCTCGGGCCGACGCGGATCGTCCTGCTGTTCGACTGCCCGGCCGCGTGCCCGGACCCGCTGCGGATCGAGTTCGAGCAGGTGGCCGGGTGGGTGGTGGCCGAGGTGCCCGCCCGCGGGTGGACCACCCAGCTGAACGGGGCCGCCGGGGCGCAGTTCGCCGTGGCGCTACGGGGGTTCTTCAAGATGTCGGCCGTCGACCTCGTGCAGGGCGACGTCGACGCCTGCTTTGCCCCGCGGGCGGTGCGGTGGCGGCTGCGGCCGAAGGTGCTGGTCGTCCGCCCTGACGAGCGACCCGAGGTCGAAGCGACCTATGCCCTGCACGAGCGGGAAATGTCGCCCGACTTTGACGCCGGACCGGCCGATCCGTCGTTGCCCATTCTGGCGAGAGAGAAGGTGTTGTTCCGGGCGTCGGATGTGACCTGGGCCGAGTGGGTGAACGCCTGGGATGTTCCGCGGCCGCCCAATTCGTCCCGGCCCGCCTGACATTAGCCTCCATCGCGGGTGGGCTTTCCCAATCGAAGTGATGCCATAAGGCTGTGGTGACCGCTGCCGGTAGAGGAAGTCGAACGGGCCGGGCGGAGCATAATGCAAGCCATCGAACCCTGGCCGCGGTCAGGCGTGGTAGGCCGTTCGCGGTACGCCAACCGCTTGTTAGCGCGAGAGTATCTCCTGCACTTTAGCATTTATCGGATATGACATCCGCGGCTGAACGGCAAAGCCGTTACGCCCGTTTGCGGCTGCACGGTTCGCCCTTTGATTCTCATCCCGCCCGTCCGATTCTGCTTCGGCGAACCGAAACAACGCAGTATCATGTCGCATTCGGAGATATGGCGGACCGTCGTCTTTCCGCCGTCTTGACGGGCGTCCACCCGGCCTGTGCTTCCCTTCCCCACTTAGGTTTTCACCGATGCGTCGACGCAGGTTCACCGCCATCGCCGTGGCGGCACTGGCAACCTTCGTGGTTGCCGAGCCGGCCTGCCACGCCGCCCTGGCCACGAAGTTGGGGAAGAAGCGGTTCACGGCCAAGCTGTCGAGCAACCCAGCCATCCGGCGGCAGCAGCTGATCGTCGACCCCGAAGGCATCCTCGGCGGGTCGGCCAGCGTCCGGTACGACCCGACCGTCGTCCGGCTGGTCGACGTGATCGACCCGGCCGCGTACGACGTCACCGGGGGGTACGTCGACGTCATCCCGAGTTCCGGCGGGTTCGGCAGCGGGCTGCTGCCGCTCGACGCGTTCCTGGACCGCCCGTCGATCGGCGGCCGGGCCGGTGTGGTACCGGCGGTGCCGACCGTCCCGGCGGAGCCGGCCGTTCCGCCGTTGTTCTTCGAGCGGGGGTTCGTTCAGGTCTTTTTCAACCGCCGAGCTGAGTCCGCCGTGACCTCGCTGGCCGCCGCCGCGGCGGCAAGCGACGCGCCGAGCGTGATCGAAAACCTCCCAGGCTACACCACCGTCGCCGAGGACGGGGAAACCGGTGTCGCCGACACCCACGCGCTGGTGTTCGAGTACCTACCTGGCGTGCCAGACGAGTTCCGGGCGTCCTACTCGGTGTTCGCCACCCCGCCGCGGGCGGGGACGGTATCAGACTTCATCGTGCCGGCCGACGACCCGGAACACCCGATCCCCTACACCGACCTGGAGGGAGCGACGGTCATCGGCACGCTTTCCACCACCGTCATCGTCGACCCCGGAGGCGGTCGGCCACACCCGGTGCCGTTGCCGTCGGCGGTGGCCGCGGGTGGCCTGTTGATGGCGGCCGGCGCGGGCGCGGCAGCCGTGCGGCGGCGGCGGCGAGCGGTCGCCGGCCGGCTCTGAAGCGGTACGCCTCGCCGCGCCGTCGGCGGCTCGGTCGGATTCGGCCTCTGGACGCGAACCGCTCGGGTAGGATACGTAGTGTTCCCGATCGCCGAGGGTGCCGCACCCGGCACGCGCGGACCTCGGCCGCCGCTCCCGCACCGGGCTGTATGTTCGCCCCGGTCCCGCGGCCGACGCCCGTCGGCTTTCCCGGTCCGCTCTGGAGTGCCGTTTGGCCGTCTTGCCCCTCCGCCCGCCCCGAACGCTGGTGTTCGTGTTCGCCGTCGCCGGTGCGGCCTTGGTCGACGTCGCCCGCGGCGGCACGATCCGCGACGACCGCGACCCTGCCCTCTACACCGCCCTGGGAGCCGACCCGGCGTACCAAGCCGTCGGGCTGGTTTCCGTGGACGTGTTCGAGGAAGGCCAGCCGGCGATCGGCTCCGGCACGCTTATCTCGCCGGATTGGGTGATGACGGCGGCGCACGTCGTCGAGGGCGGGAAGGCCGTCCGGTTCGACGTCGGCGGCCAGACCTA
>JAQGHJ010000626.1 GCA_028288905.1 Phycisphaerales bacterium
TGGACAACCGTGAAGGCCAGGTCCACTTGGAGTTCACGATCCCGGCCCGCGGGCTGATCGGCCTGCGAACCCGCATGCTGACCGCCACCCAGGGCACGGCGATCATGCACCACAACTTCCACGAATACGCCCCAGCCCGTGGCGACGTCCCGGGACGCGCCAACGGCGTGATGATCAGCATGTCGAACGGTTCCGTGAACGCGTTCGCACTGAACAACCTGCAGCAGCGCGGGACGATGTTCGTGGAACCGACGCAGGAAGTGTACGAAGGCATGATCGTGGCCGAGAACGCCCGCGACAATGACATGCCCGTCAACCCGACGACTGCCAAGAAGCTGTCGAACATGCGGACGACCAGCAGCGACGAGAACATCATCCTCAAGCCCGCCCGGAAGCTGACCCTCGAGCAGGCGCTGGAGTACATCGAGGACGACGAGCTGGTCGAGGCGACGCCGAGCAACATCCGGATGCGGAAGCAGTTGCTGACCGAGAACGCCCGCAAGAAGGCCGGGCGGAGCAAGACGGTGGAGATGGTCGAGGCGTGAGCTGGGGCCCGGTATGAAGCCGACGGCCACAGTCGAATCGGAACGAGCCGCGGCCGGCCCCCTCCGGGCCGGCCGCGGCTCGTCTATATGGGGGTCAGCCCGCGACGGCGGGGCACGCACGGGCTGGAAGCCCGTGTCGCCTCGGGGCTGCGCCGGCCCAGGATGCGCCGATGGCCCGACCGTCATCTTCTCGCAGTTCACTCGGACAGTGTCGCCACGGCTTCCGGCTGGGCCGCCGTTGCGGCCGCCAACGCCGGAGCCGGTGCGGCCACGGACGCGTCGCAGCCCGACGCGTCGGACGCGAGGAAGACGGGCGTGCCGCGTTCGACCGCCGCTTCGGCGGCGGCATCGCGGGCCGTCACCAACCGGTAGGCGACGGTGGGGACCGTCGCCGTCGCGAACAGGACGGCGGCCGGGACGAACGCGAGGCGACTGTACTTGGTGCTGCGGTACTTCATGCTTCCCTGCGGGCAAGAGCGCGGGCGACCGGGCCGGCCGTCACCGGCCGCGCCCGAACGCCGGGCGTTCGGTGGCGGCGGACGGGGTGCCGCCGATCCTCCACTGTCCACGTCATCGGCCCGGACCCGACCCGACTTGAGGGCACGGGTCGGGCGGGCCGGCGTGGTTCTTATCGGACGGAACGGGCACCGGCGATGAGCGGGACGGCCGGGCGGACCCTGCCCAGCGACGGCCGGGCCTGTCGTCCCGTCCGGTTGGCCCCTATACTCCGCCCCAACCGCCGCCGGCCCCGGATTCCCGCGTGACCTCATTCCTGTTCGTCTACGGCACCCTGACGCCCGGCCGCGCGCCGGCGTGCGTGGCCGACCTCGTCGCTCGGTTCGAGCCGGCCGGGCCGGCCACCGTCCGGGGCACCGTCTACGACCTTGGCGACTACCCAGGCCTCGTCCTCGACGGCCCGGCGGCGGCCGGCACCGTGCTCGGCCAAGTTTGCGCACTGCCGGACGACCCGCTCCTGTGGCGACGGCTCGACGCGTACGAGGGATTTGACGCCAGTGCCCCGGCCGCCAGCCTGTTTTGCCGGGTGACGACCGTCGCCACCCTCGCCGCCGGCCGCCGGGTCGCGTGCCAGACGTACGTCTACAATCGCACGCCCGATCAGGGCCGAGCGGTCCCGTCCGGCGACTGGCTCGCCGGCCGCGGCGACCGCGCTGCAACCGACCTCACCCCGACCCCCACCGAAGGCACCATGCGCCGCCCGATCATCGGCATCACCGCTGACTACAACGACGAAAACCCCACCCGGTACATGGTGCCGGGCGACTACCCCAAGAGTGTCGAGCGGGCCGGTGGGCTGCCGGTGGTGCTGCCATTCCGAACGGACCTGGCCCTGATCCCCGAGATTGTCGACGCGCTCGACGGCGTCCTGTTCACCGGCGGGAACGACTTGGACCCCGCCCTCTGGGGCGAGCCCAAGCACCCGAAGGGTGTCCCGGTCGACCCGGACCGCCAGCAATTTGAGTTGGCCCTGCTGGCCGAGGTCGAGCGGCGGCGGACGCCGGCCCTCGGCGTGTGCCTCGGGTGTCAGCTAATGAACGTCCACCGGGGCGGGTCGCTCGTGCAGTTCCTGCCGGACGTGCCGCGGGACAACGCGCTGGAGCACCGGTTCCAGGGCGACAGCGCGTTCCGCCACGACGTCCGGGTCGAGCCCGGGACGGTGCTGGCCGACGTCGTCGGCCGCGACCGCATCTCCGTCAACAGCCGGCACAAGCAGGCCGTCAGCCGAGTCGGCCGCGGTCTCCGGCCGAACGCCTATTCGCCGGACGGGCTCGTCGAGGGCATTGAAGACCCGACCCTGCCGCTGTACCTGGCCGTCCAGTGGCACCCGGAGAACCTCAGCGAGTCGCCCGAGCACCTCGCGCCGTTCCGCCGGCTCGTGGAGGTGGCGGGGAAGGGGCGGTAGAGCGCTGAGTCGAAGACGGTGAAGTTGGTCGCGCAAATTCGCCGTCGAGACAGGGTCCCTCCGGCCCCCTCTCCCTCCGGGAAATGGGCGAGCCCAGGCGGTGCGACTGCGGCCGATCCCAGACCCGCCCGTTCGGCCCGCACATCCGGCTTAACGCGGTGCGGGCGTCACGCTGAATCCCGCGCCCGCCGGAGCCGCCGCCGCATGCCCGCCGCCGAACGACCCGCTTCGCTCCGCGCCCCCTCGCCGCGCCGCATCCTGCTGCTCGTGACCGACCTGGAGCTCGGCGGCACCCCGACCGTCGTTCGGGAACTGGCCAACCGGCTGAACGAACCGGGGCATGTCGAAGTTGAGGTGGCCTGCCTCGGGCCGTGGGGGCCGGTCGCCGACCTGATCCGCGAGGCCGGCGTCCCGGTCACCGCCCTGGGCGCGACGTCGGTCGGGGCTTTCCCGCTGACGTTGGCGAAGCTCGTCCGGCTCATCGGCCGGGGCGGCCGGGGCGGTGCGCGGGGCGGGTTCGACACCGTCTTCAGCTTCCTCGTCCACGCTAACGTGCTGGCAGCCGTCGCGGCGGCGCTCCGCCCGGACGTCAGGTTCCTCCAGTCCGTCCAAACGACGCAGCCGAACCCGCGTTGGCACTGGTGGGCGCAGCGGCTCGTCAGCACGCTGGCCGACCGCGTCGTGGTGCCGTCCCCGTCCGCCGCCAGGGTGTCCGTTAACCGCGCGGGGGTGCCGGCGTCGCGCATCACGGTGATCCCGAACGCGGTGGACGTCGGGTCGTTCGACGCCCTCTACCGCGTCCGACGGCAGCCCGGGCCGACGCTTCAGGTCGGGTTCGTCGGTCGGCTCGACCCCGTGAAGCGTATCCCCGACCTGCTCGCGGCCATGGCGGGGCTGCCCAACGTTCACGTCCACCTGTTCGGCGACGGGGCGGAACGGCCGCACATCGAGAGGGTGGTCAATCGGCTCGGCATGGGGAGCACCGTCACCCTGCACGGCGCTGTCGCCCGCCCGCACGAGGCGCTACGCCTGATCGACGTGCTCGTGCTGCCGTCGGCGGCCGAGGGGTTCGGGCTCGTGCTGATCGAGGCCATGGCGGCCGGCGTGCCGGTCGTCGGGACAAACGTGCCGGGCATCCGCGACGTGATCGCCGACGGGCGGACGGGGCGGCTCGTCGGTCCCGGCGATCCGGCCGCCCTGCGAGAAGCGATCCTCACCACCGCCCTAGACGAGGGATGGCGGCGCCGCGTCGTCCCGGCCGCCCGCGCCGACGTCGAACAGCGGTTCGCGTGGCCGAATGTTCTGGTCCAGTATCGGACGCTCCTGGGAATCCGCGCCGACGACTGATCCCTCCGCTTCCCGCGTCAGTCCAATAGAACTTGGTACGGAGCGCCCGTCCAAAATAGAAGGACGCGGCCCTTGGCTCCGAGCCCAGCCTGCGCCACGAGGTGGACCGCCCCGAGATCTCGCAAGGTCGTGATCATGCCGTCCGCGACCGCCGCCGATGTAGGGGGGCGTCGGGAAACCCGCACGGTGGCGTCGGGCGATCCCACCGGCACGGGCCGGGAGCGAGCGGAGGCGATATCATGGTTCGCGTCACAGTCCAAGCCGGGGCCGCGCTGGGCCTTCTCGGTGGCCTCGCGGGGCTGCCGGCATGGTTGCTCAGCGAGCCGGCCGGCCGGCCGGGCCGCCCGGTCGCGGCGGCCGTCCGTCGGACGTCCGCCGACGCCTCGCGGCCGCACGGTAGCAGCCGTCCGGTCACGGCGTGGTGGTCGGCCGTGCCGTCCGAGGCAAGCGTCGCACTGACGACGGTGGCGGACGAAAGGGTCGAGCTGGCCTACGCCGCCATTCCCGCCGCGCCCGCGGACGAACGGCCGGAAAAAGCGGTCGATGGCCGAGAGGTGATCCCCGTCGCGACCACGCGGCCGGCCACGGTCCCGGCGGTGTCACTGAATATCCCCCGGCCCGGCGCGGTCGCGGCTGAAGAATTCCCGCTGGACCGCATGCCTTCCAAGCCGCTGGACGGCTCGGCCGAGGCCGGCATCGACGAGAACAGCAGGTTCGCACCGCCGCCGCGGCCGGACGTCCCGACGCCGGTCACGCCGCCGCCGTCCACCGCCCGAAACGTCGACACCGGCAAGCCGCCCGCCGAATGGCAACGGGCGACGGACGACTGGGGCGGCGTCCGCCCACGTCTGGAGGACCGCGGCGTGAGCCTGAACGCCACGCTCACCGCGGACGGGTCGCTCGCGCTCGCCGGCGGCGCCCACCCTCGGTCCGGCGCGTACCGCCAACTCTTCAATGCCACGCTAACGCTCGACACCGAGCGGCTCGTCGGGCTCCCCGGTGGCACGCTGTTCGGGTCGTTCCAGCACCAGGTCGGTCGGGACGGTTCGGGATCGGTCGTCGGCGACGCGCAGGGCTTCTCGAACATCGACGCCGACGGCCGGACGCAGGTGTCGGAGCTCTGGTACCAGCAGGTCGCGTTCGGCGGGGCGGTGCGGGCGAAGGCGGGGAAGATCGACGCGAACGCCGACTTCGCCGCGGCGGCCGGTGCCGGGGAGTTCATCAACTCGTCGTTCGGGTTCAGCCCGACAATCCCGCTGCCAACGTACCCGGACCCGTCGGCCGGCGTGCTCGTGTTCGTCGAGCCGGCGGACTGGGCGTACGCCGGGGTCGGCGTGTTCGACGGGTCGTACGCCCGCGGGGTGCGGACGGGGGAGAACGGCCCGCGGACCTTCCTCTCGCCCGGCGCCGGCGTGTTCACCATCGGCGAGGCCGGCGTGCGATGGGGCATCGGCCCGCACAAGCTGGCCGGCCGGCTGGCCGCGGGCGGGTGGTACCTGTCCGGGGGCATCGGCGGGTTCGACGGCACGACCCGGTCCGGCACGGCGGGCTACTACGTCGTCGCCGAGCAACAGGTCTGGAAGGCGAACCCGGCCGCCGCCGACGACGCCCGCGGGGTCGGCCTGTTCGCCCAGCACGGGTGGGCGGACGCCAACCTCAACGCGATCGCTCAGCACGTCGGCGGCGGCGTCGCCTGGACCGGGTCGGTCGACGGCCGGGACGACGACGTGCTCGGGCTCGGCGTGACGTACGCCGGCTTCGGCGACGACCCGGCCGTCACCCGGGACGGCGAGACCGCCGTCGAGCTGTTCTACAAGCTGCAGGTCACCAAGTTCTTCAGCCTTAA
>JAQGHJ010000635.1 GCA_028288905.1 Phycisphaerales bacterium
CGCAAGGACGTGACGCCGAAGAACATCATCATGATCGGGCCGACCGGCGTGGGCAAGACCGAGATCGCCCGCCGGCTCGCGTCGCTCGTCGGGGCCCCGTTCGTCAAGGTCGAGGCGACGAAGTACACGGAGGTCGGGTACCACGGCCGGGACGTCGAGTCGATGGTCCGCGACCTGCTCGACGCCGGGCTGGCGATCGTCCGGGCGGATATGACCGAGCAGGTGAAGGGCCCGGCCGAGGCGCGGGTCGAGGACCGGCTGCTCGACCTGCTGCTGCCCGACGGCGACCGCCCGGCCGCGTTCGAGGACGACGAGGCGAAGGCCCGCCGCGGCCGCACCCGCGACAAGCTCCGCGAGCAACTGCGGGCCGGCGACTTCGAGGACCGCACCGTCGAGGTGTCTGTCGAGGACAAGCCGACCGTCGTCGGGGTGCTCGGGCAGGCCGGGATGGGCATGGACCCGGACATGCAGAAGATGTTCGAGCGGGTGCTGCCGACGAGCCGGGAGACCCGCCGGCTGGGCGTCCGCGACGCCCGCAAGCTCCTGTTCGCCCAGGAGGCCGAGAAGCTCGTCGACAAGGACCGGGTGACGAAGGCCGCGGTCGAGCTCGTCGAGCAGCAGGGCATTATCTTCATTGACGAGATCGACAAGGTGGCCGGGAGCGAGAAGCAGCACGGCCCGGACGTGAGCCGGCAGGGCGTGCAGCGGGACCTGCTGCCGATCGTCGAGGGCAGCACGGTCGCCACCCGGCACGGCCCGGTTCGGACGGACCACGTGCTGTTCGTGGCGGCCGGGGCGTTCCACCAGAGCAAGCCGAGCGACCTGATGCCGGAGCTGCAGGGCCGATTCCCGATCCGGGTGGAACTGAAGGACCTGACGAAGAACGACTTCGTCCGCATCCTGACCGAGCCGCGGACCGCCCTCACGCGGCAGACGGCCGCCCTGCTGGGGACGGAGGGGCTGGAGGTGACGTTCGCCGACGACGCGGTCGAGGCGATCGCCGCGATCGCTTTCGACGTAAACCGGCGGACGCAGAACATCGGGGCCCGCCGGCTCTACACGATCGTCGAGCGGGTGTTCGAGCAGGTCAGCTTCGACGCCCCGGAAATGGCGGACAAGCGGGTGCACGTCACGGCCGCCTACGTGCGGGAACGCCTGGGGGACGTGGCGACGGACGAGGACCTGAGCCGGTACATCCTTTAGGCGGCGTCCGCCCGCGGGCCACCCGAAGGAGGGCGGCTGCCGGTCCGTGCTTGCTGGTTGGTGGCGGTCCCGCCGGCCGGTATAGTCGTGCCCGCCCAACCGCGCTGCTCCTCCGTCCGTTCGCGATCGCCTACAATCCCGTTTCCAAAACGGCGGCCCCGCCCCTGCGGCGTTCCCGGCCGTCACACCATGCCCGGCCGCCGTTGCGCGGCGGCCGGGCGCGAAGGGTTCCACCACCATGAGGCACTTCGACGTCGCGGTCATCGGCACCGGCCCGGCCGGCCAGAAGGCGGCCATCCAGGCGGCCAAGCTCGGCAAGCGGGTGTGCATCGTCGAGCGGGAGAACGTGCTCGGCGGGGCGGCGATCAACACCGGCACGGTCCCGTCCAAGGCGCTGCGGGAGGCGGTGCTGCACCTGACTGGGGTCGGCCGGCGGGGGCTGTTCGGCGAGATGAGCCGGGTCAAGCGGAACATTACGATCGCCGACCTGATCTACGTCAGCCAGCAGGTGATCCACCACGAGCTAGACCTGATCCGCGACCACTTCGACCGGAACGGGATCGAGCTGCTGTGGGGCAGCGCCCGGTTCGACGACGAGAACGTGCTGTACATCGACCGGGCGGACGACTTCGAGGTCGTCAGCGCCGAGAAGATCATCATCGCCACCGGCACCCGCCCGGCCCGCCCGGCCGGCGTGCCGTTCGACAACAAGACGGTGTTCACGAGCGACGAGCTGCTGAAGCTCGAGCGGCTGCCGCGGACGATGATCGTCGTCGGCGGGGGCGTGATCGGGGTCGAGTACGCGTGCATGCTGGCGGCGCTGGGCGTGAAGGTGACGCTCGTCGAGGGCCGGCGGCAGGTGCTCGGGTTCCTCGACAACGAGATTACCGAGGCGTTCCAGTACCACATGCGGCGGGTCGGGATCACGCTGCGGATGGGCGAGAAGGTGGCGAAGATCGAGCGGCTGACGCCGGCGGCCCCGAAGGTGGCTGCCAGCGCCGCCATGATCGCCGCCGCCGCCGCCACGAGCTACGCGCCCTCGTCCGACGCCGACGCCGACTACCGGGCCGACGGGGACAACGCCGCCGGCAAGGCCGCCGGCACCGCCCTGCACCCGGACACGGCCGTGAGCACGACCGCGAACGGGCACGACCGGTTCCACGAGTTCGCCGCCCCGAACGCCCCCCTCGTCCAGGCCACCCTCGAGAGCGGCAAGACGCTCCGGGCCGAGGCCCTGCTGTACGCCGTCGGCCGCCAAGGCACGACCAGCGCGCTGAAGCTGGAGAAGGCGAACCTCGCGTACGACGACCGCGAGCGGCTGAAGGTAAACGCGAACTACCAGACCGCCCAGCCGCACATCTACGCGTGCGGGGACGTGATCGGGTTCCCGGCCCTGGCTAGCACGGCGATGGAGCAGGGCCGGCTGGCCGTCTGCCACGCGTTCGGGGTCCCTACGACGAGCATCCCTGAATTGTTCCCGTACGGCATCTATGCGATCCCGGAGATCAGCATGGTTGGCAAGACCGAGGACCAGCTGACGGCCGAGGGCGTCCCGTACGAGGCCGGCATCGCCCAGTACAAGGAGCTCGCCCGCGGGCAGCTCCTCGGCGACGAGACCGGCATGCTCAAGCTGCTGATCCACCAGCAGACCGGCCAGATCCTCGGCGTCCACGCGATCGGCACCGGCGCGACGGAGCTGATCCACATCGGCCAAGCCGTGATGACGCTCGGCGGGACGATCGACTACTTCGTGAACACCGTGTTCAACTACCCGACGCTGGCCGAGGCGTACAAGGTGGCGGCGCTGAACGGGGTGAACAAGCTCCGGCACGTGTGAGCGGGCGCGAACCCGGCGACGGAAGCAGCCGCGGCTAGGACTCGAACCGGAGGAACAACACGCGGGCCGTCTTGCGGCTCACGCCGATCGTTTCGAGCCCGCGATGGTAGAACACGGCGTCCTCCAACGTTTGGCCGTACCAGGCCGGTTCCCCGCTGCCCACACTCGGCATCCGCTCGGGCGAGCTTTTCGCCCGGTTGTCGGTGGCCGGAACTGGTGCCCAATTGGCGGCGGCGAGCCCCTGCTCGAATGCTGTCAACGCCGTCAGCGGCAAGGTGAAGCCGACGTACTCAGTGTTGTCGCCGTGGAAGTCCGGCGCAGTCCAAGTCGCCTGAGCGTCGGTCGCAACACCTTTCCATTGTCCGCCGTTGATCGGTCCGATGAATCCCGCCGCTCGCTCCACCGCCGCCGGCCCGTTCGCAGAGCCGGAGTTCCATAACTCGTTCCACACCATCATCCCGAGCGGTGCCAGGAGTCCGAAGCAGGGAATGCTCAGCACGCCGAAGAGGAACAGGCCCAGACAGCCGAACCCGCCCATGTCGTCTCGTGTCGCAGGCGGCCAGGGCCTCGTCGGTTGCGGCGTTGCCTTCGGGCTAGATGGGTCCGTTGTGCTCATCACGCCTCTTTGTGCCGTTTGAGTGATCGGCAGTACCAATCCGTTTACGCGCGGACGCGCGGCATGGACGGCGTTATCGTCGGTCGTCATGAACACCCGCCCCTTCGGCAACACCGGCTGGAACGTCTCGGAGGTCGGGCTCGGCTGTTGGCAGATCGGGGCCGAGTGGGGGGACGTGCCGCGGGAGCAGGCGTTGGCCGTGTTGCACGCGGCGGCAGACGCGGGCGTGACCTTTTTCGACACGGCCGACGTGTACGGGCTCGGGCGGAGCGAGTCGTTGATCGCCGAGTTCCTGAAGGACCGCCGGGGTCGAGGCGGGCGGGACGCCGACGCGATCCACGTCGCGACCAAGCTCGGCCGGTTCCCGCAGCCCGGGTGGCCGGCGAACTTCACCCTCGCCGCCATGCGGCAGCACTGCGAGGCGTCGGCCAAGCGGCTCGGCGTTGACGTGCTCGACCTGACCCAACTTCACTGCGTGCCGACGGAAGAACTGAAAAAGGGCGAGGTGTTCGACCACCTGCGGACGCTAAAGAAGGAGGGACTGATCCGCTTCTTCGGGGCGAGCGTGGAGTCGATGGCCGAGGCGCTGGTTTGCCTGGAACAGCCGGGGCTGACGAACCTGCAGATCATTTTCAACGTGTTCCGGCAGAAGCCGATCACGGCGTTGTTCCAGCACGCCAAGCACAAGGGCGTGGCGATCGTTGTTCGGCTGCCGCTGGCGAGCGGGCTCTTGAGCGGGAAGATGAGCAAGGCGACGACGTTCCGCCCGGACGACCACCGGAACTTCAACCGCAA
>JAQGHJ010000637.1 GCA_028288905.1 Phycisphaerales bacterium
GCCCGGTCGTCGCCCGAGCGGCCGACCGCGGCGGCCGTACCGAGCAGGTCGTCCGTCCCGAGCAGTTCGTCCGCCCGGATGGCGGCCGCGACACGGGTCGGGCGGCGGGCGACGCCCCACACCAGCCCCGTCACCCCGCCGACGGCGAGCGCCGCAACGGCCGGGGCGGCCGGCCTCCCCTGACACCCCAGTGCCACCGCTAGCCCGGCCGTCGCGGCGGCCCCCGCCAACAGTCCCGGCGCGACCCGGTCCGCCACCCGCGCCGCGACCGCCCGCCGGTGCAGGGCGGTCAACAGCCGGTCGAGGAGACGGGACGCGGGGGTCAGCATCACGCGGATCAGGTTAGCGGTCCGGCGTCGTTACGGGGCGGGGCGTGCAAGGATCGACCAAGGCGGGAGGCGGGTCGACGCAGCCCGGCGCGTCGTAGGGCCGGCTGTGCTGGCCGACTCGCAAGGCAACGGGGGCAGGACCGACCGGGGGCGGATCACACCCGCCAGTCACGCCTCGCGGGGCGGGCACGGCGGCGGGTCGGTCGGCCCGAGGCAGAGCTGGTCGCGCAGTTCGCGGACCGTCTGGCGGACGTCGTCGAGCCGGGGATTGATCGCCAGCGCCCGCTCGTAGCACTTGAGGGCCGGGACGAGCCGGCCCTCGTGGGCGTGGCAGTGGCCGAGGCCGGCTAGGGCCCCGAAGTGGCAGGGCATGAGCTTGACGGCCTTGCGGCAGTCGTCGACGCAGTCGTCGAACCGTTCGAGCAGGAACTTGGCGATCGCCCGCTGGTTGTACGCCTCGGCGAATTCGGGATCGAGGTCGATCGCCCGCGTGAAGTGCTCGATCGCGTGCTCGACGTCCCCGCGGTTGAGCGACCGGGTGCCGCGGCACACCTGGTGGTTCGCGTCCGGCGACCCCGACCGGAACCAGACCGACCACAGCGCGTGCTCGGCCATTTGGGCCACGACCAGATCTGGGTCGCGGAGCAACTCGGCCAGCTGCGGCAGGCAGCACCGCCCGCCGGTCAGCCCGTACGCCAAGGCGGCCACCTTGCGGGCGTCGGGGTCGGCGGCGGCGAACAGCCCGGCGAGCTGTTCGTCGTCCCACCGGGACCGGACGAGCCCGACCATCCCGTCGACGTCGTTACGGGCGAGGAACGGTCGGACGGCGTCCACGAACTCGGCCGGATGGATGGGGTCGTCGGTCGCCACGGCAGGGCAAGTCTATGCCGGTCGGACCAGGGTTTCCGGAAGGGCAGCCGGGTTTCCTGAACAAAGGCGAAAGACTCGGGGGGCCAAGGGCACCGGCCGGGCCGACCACCGGAAGGCGTTTACCCGCTTCTGACGCCTTGCGCGGAGGCGTCCGTCCGGGCTCAGGGCCCGCGGTAGCCGCCGCCGGGCTTCCGCATCGACTGGACGTCCCCAGCGGGGTTGTTCTGGGATTGGGCGGCTGCCTGGGCCTCGGGGGTGAATGGGCTGGCGTAGTATCCGCGGCGCTCGGTCGGGCTGGCCCCGAGCGGGCGAGGCACGTACCCGGTTTCCAGCGCCCCGCTGCACCCGCCGGCCACGAGGGCGGCACCGGCCCACCACGCGGCCCGGGCGGCGGCGGTCGCGGCGGAACGGCCGGGGGTCCGGCGCGGTCGGGTTCGGTCCGGGAGTCGTGACATCGGTGGGCACCTCCGCATCAAGCGCGGCCGCCCCGCCCGCGGCGGAACGACCAGGGCCGCGATGGTAGCCCGACCGGCGACCGGCGTCGATCCATCCCGGGCCGCCAGACCGTCGTTGCCCCGGCCGGAGCCATCCCGACCGGAGCCGGTCCTACTGGAGCCACCCCGACCGCCCCGATACGATCCGCCGCCCCCGCATGCCCGACGCCCCGCCCGCCCCACCTCCCGCCGCCGTCCCCGCGCTCCCGCCGGGCCGGACCGACCCGGCCTACCGCCGGGACCGCGCCCGCCTGCTCGCCCGGATCCACCGGCAGTACGAGACCGCCACCGAGCCGCGGCGGGTCGGGTCGATCGACCTGCCGTTCACCCGCATCAAGGACCCTGACCGGGTGCTGGACCAAGTGGTCGAGGAGTGCGACCGGGCCGAGCGGCTGACCGGCGTCCGGCTCGAGGACCCGCAGCACCTGCCGTACTGGGCCGAACTGTGGGACTCGGCCGCGGGCGTCGGGCAAGTCATGCTGGAAGAGTGGGGGCGTGCCGGGGTGTCGGAGAATCGAGGCGTCGGAGCGAAAAGGGGAGAATCAAAAACGGATTCTGCCACTCCGCCGCCCCGACACTCCGACACTCCGACACTCCGATACCCGTCCCCCCGCATCCTCGATCTCGGCTGTGGCATGGGCCTGACCGGCACGATCGCCGCGGCCCTCGGCGGGCGGGTGCTGCTGGCCGACATCGAGACGCCGGCGCTGCTGTTCGCCCGGCTGAACAGCCTGCCGTGGAACGTGCCAATCGGCGACGGTCTCGGCGGGCACCGACCGCGAGTGCGGGCCCGGCGGGTGAACTGGCAGGCGGACGACCTCGGCGAGCGGTTCGACCTGATCGTCGGGGCCGATATTCTGTACGAGCGGAAGCAGTGGGAGTTCCTCGACGCGTTCTGGCGGCGGCACCTCGCCCCCGGCGGTCACCTGCTGCTCGGCGAGCCGGGCCGGATGACCGGCGACACCTTCCTCGACTGGGCCCCGGCCCGCGGGTGGCACCTGGAGCGGCGGGACCTGAAGGTCGTCACCCGCGAGACGCCGGTGCGAGTGCTGCGGCTGACGCTGCAGTGACCGAGGGCAGGACCGACGGCGGAGCCGTCCCATCTCGGCTCGTGCCCGACTCGCGACTCTCACCTCACCGGGTTGACGATCGCAATGACCCCGGCCTGAACAGCCCCGGGCGGGAGCCTTGGGTTGGGATGCGTCAGGGGCCGCGACGGCCTTGTTTTGCCGTCGCTCGCCCCCGGTGCGAAGCACGACGCGCCGGCGGGCCCATCTGCCCGAGGCGCGCCGAGTGCCGCCGTCATTCGTCCGTCGCCGCCTCGGCCGGGGCTTCGTCCGCCTCGTCCTCCGGCTCCTCCTCGCCCCCGCCCACGTCGCCGCCCTCGGCCGCCGTCGCGGCAGGATAGACGTCGGACATGACGATCTTCGTCAGCTTCTCGTCCGTCGCCGATTCTTCCTTCAGAGTCTGCTGGAGCAGCCGGGCGGGCATGGTCAGCCCGAGGTGCTCGGCCAGCGTCCGGGCGGTGCCGTACGCCGAGATCTCGTAGTGCTCGATCCGCTGGGCGTCGGCGACGAGGCCGGCGTCGAGCACGGGGCCCTTCTCGCCCTCGCCCATCGTCTCGGTCGCCTCCTCGATCAGCCCCTTCATCGCGTTGCACACCTTGCCGGTCAGCTTGAACCCGCCCTTCTCCCCGATCTTCTTCAGCCGCTCGACCTGCCCCTCGGTCTGCTTCAGGTGCATCTCGAACGCCTTGAGCAGCTTCGGCGAGCTGATCTTTTTGGCCATCTTCGGCATCGCCTTGAGCAGCTGGGTCTCGGCGCTGTACAGGTCCTTGATCTGCTCCTCGAACAACTCGTTCAGGCTTTCCATGACGGTTTCCTTCGCTGGACGTCTGGCCGCGCCGCGCGGCCGGGCCCGCCTCCGGAAACGCTCCGGCGGCGGCCGCTGACGAACTGAAAAGGAACGTAGCGCCGGCGGCCGCGGCCGAGAACGGCGGAAATGCCTCTGGCCGGCTTCCCGTTAACGTCCGGATAAACCGAGGAGCCGTGTGGGTGGGTTGGCGGGGTCGGGAACGAGCGGCGTGCGCAAGTAGGCGCCGAGCGTGCGGGGCAATCTCCAGGATGACATGGCGGCCCCAGCCCGCCCACAAAGCAAGGGGACAAGCCTGCCCACGAGTTCTGGCAGCCGGCGTCCGCCCAGCCGAAAATCAGGTGAGCCCGCAAAACACACAAGGCACGGTCCGTGGACCGTGCCTTCGCGTGATTACAAAAAAATACGGATGATCCGCGACTGCCGTGGGCGGGGAGAGTCAGTCTAACCCAGTGAGTTAGGTGGGTGATGCCGGGCGAAGGGTGTTACCCCTCCGGGTTGACCCGTCCTTCACTTCCCGTCGCGCCCAGTCGGCGTCTTGCGACGCCGGCGGGAACTAAGTTCCCTCGGGCTCTGCGGGCATGCGTCGGACAGGCCGGCATCCCCTGTTCAAGCTTATCGGGCGACCGAATATGGACCGCACATCACGAACGCCACAGACTCCGTACTCCGCAGACTATATCGGCGCGATCGGCACCGGGCAAACACGATTTCGACCTGATTTCGCGCTCATTTTTGGCCGTCGGCGGGCTGAACCGCACGGCTGCTGACGTGACGCGTTCCGTTGAACGGCACGCACCGATCGGGCGGCCCGGGTGAGGGTGTGCGGGTCGTTAAAATGGCGGGGTCTCGCCCCGTTTCCACCAATCGGCGGGGTCGGGCTTGGAGGGCTTCCGCTTCTTCGGCTCGAGCGTGTCACCGCCGCCGGCGTCGGCCTCGCCGAGCGGGCCGTCGAACCCGGCCGACGACTCGCCGGACCCGGTCGGTTCGCCGTCCTCGTCGCCGGCCCCCTGCCGCACGATCGCCGCCAGGGCGGACGCGAACACCGGGCCGACCGCCCGCATCGTGTCCGCGTCCTGCTCGCCGAACGGGACCTGCTCGTCCCGGAAGAACACCAGCGCCGCCAGCGGCTCCCCGAGGTAGGTGCACTCGATCGCCAGCACCTCCTGGTCCTTCAGCAGCGGCCGCTCGGCCGGCGTCAGCAGGGCGGCCAGATCGGCCGACCGGATCCGGACCGGGGCGTCCCGTCCGTCCCGGCTCACCTGCGGCAGGACCGCCCGGCGGAGCGCGTCCCCCACCGGCGGGTCCCCGGGGATCGTGTACTTCATGTACGCCCCGAGCTGGTACGCCCCGTCCTCGCCGGCCAGCCAGACGGCGACGTTGCTGTACCCGACCTGCCGCATCAGCCAGTCCATCGATTGGCAGATGAGTTGCTCGAGGTCGGTCGACCCGGCGATCGTCTTGCGGAACCCCTCCTGGGTGCGGACGACGTCGAACTGCTTGCTCAGCTCGCCGTACGCGGTCACGAGGTCGTTGCAGAGGATGTCGACCTTCTGGCTGATCGTCTTGCGGGCCCCGTTGAGCTTGCGGACGGCGGCCTTGAGCTTCTTGAGCTTCAGCTCCTGCCGGGCCAGCCCGACCTGCACGTCCAGGGCCGACCGCACGCGGGCGACAATGCCGTGGTGGTCGAACGGCTTGGGGACGAAGTCGACGGCCCCGAGCCGGAGGGCGGCGGTGGCGGCGGCCACGGTCGGGTCGCCGGTGACGACGATCGCCCGGGCGGTCGGGTGCCGGTCCTTCAGCAGGTCCAGCAGCGCGGTGCCGTCCCCGTCCGGGAGGTGGACGTCAGTCACCAGCAGGTGCACCGGCGGGCCGGCCGACAAAGCCAGCCGGGCGTCGGCGACGGTGCCGACGACGGTGACCGTGCAGTCGAGCGACCGGGCGACGTCCGCCAGCAGCTCGGCCAGGGCCGGCTCGTCGTCGACCACGAGGACGCGGGGCCGCGCCGCGGCGGCGGGCGAGGAAACGGGTTTGGCCGCAACAGGCATACGATCCTCGCGTTCGCCCGCCGCGGCGTCCCCCTCGTGGGGGACGCGGCCGAAGGCATCAATTCGGTTCCCGTCCCGTGACACGCCCGGTGCGGCCGCGTCGGAACGCCGCGGCCGCCGGGGCCGGCCCGCACGGTCCCCAAGGACCGCCGGCCGGCCGAACTTTTCCTCGCCGTGAGGGCCGCGCCCGGGTGGCATGGGCAAACTTCGTATTTGCCCATGCCACCCGACCCTGACCCGCACCGCCCTCTGCCCTCTGCCCTCTGTCTACTGCCTACTGCCTACTGCAGTCGGTAGGAGGACCACGACCCGCGTTCCGTCGCCGGGCCGGCTGTCGAGGCGGACCGACCCGCCGGCCGCCTCGATCCACCGCAGGGCCTTGCTCAGCCCGAGCCCCCGCCGGCGGCCGGCCGGCTTGGAGCTGAAGAACGGGTCGAACGCCCGGTCCAGCGCCGCGGCGTCCATCCCGCACCCGTTGTCCGCCACCGTCACCACCGCCCGCCCGCTCCACGGGTCGTGCCCGGCCGTGACGGCCACCCGCCCGCTCTTGGGGTGGGTGGCCTGGATGGCGTTGTCGATCACCTCGGCCAGGGCATCGGCCACCTGGTCCGGGTCGACCGCCAGCTCGGGGATGTCCCCGGCGACGGCGACCTCAAAGCTCCTATCGGCCGGAAGGGTGCGGTCCTTCGCTTTGGCCATCGCGGCGTTAATGAGGTGCCCCGCTTCGCACCGAACCGGACGCGGGGGCTGGGGTTTGGCGAACGCCATCATCTCCGTGATGATCCCGCTGAGCCGGTCCGCCTGCTCGTACACGAGCGTCGCCATCGCCCGCTGCCGCT
>JAQGHJ010000643.1 GCA_028288905.1 Phycisphaerales bacterium
CGCCGGCCGACGCGACGCTCGGCGACGCCGGCGACGGGACGGTGCAAGGGGACCCGGGGGAGCAGGGCACCGAGACGACCGAGGCCGACCAGGTCGTCCCGGCCGAGCCGGAGCCGGCCGGCGAGCCGGGGATCAACGACGTCGTCCGCGACGTCGCCGCCGAGCCCGACCCGATCGGGTTCCTCCAGCGGGAGCCGATGCCGTACCTGTCCCCCGACGAGAGCCGACTCCAGGCCAAGCTGTTCAACGTGCTCGCCCGCCGCGGCCTCCTCATGCGGGACCAGGGCGGGGTGTACCCGTACCTGCTCCGCCAGATCGCCGGCTCGCTCGCCGACTGACCCGCGCCGCCCCCGGACCCGCACCGCCGCCGCCATGCCGCTCAGCTCCGCCAGCACGCTCGCCCAGGTCCAGGCGGAGTACGACGACGCCTGCGGGTACTTCGTCGACGGCGACGCGGCGCTCGCCAAGCGGTTCGTCGTCGCGTGCATGATCCTCCTCCGCAAGGTGCCGGCCGAGACCGGCACCCGCGAGGCCCACGTCCGGTACGACCCGGCCCGGGTCCAGCAGGGGCTGGACGAGGCCCGGGCGTGGCTCCGGTCCAACGCCGCCGGCCCCGGCACGGGCAACCCGTCGGTCACCCGCGTCGACTTCACGAACTTCCGCTGACCCCGTCCGCCGCCGCCGCCCACCCGTGAAGCAGCTCCCCGGCCAACAGGTCCAGCACGCGTTCCGCGAGGCGCGGGCCGACTACGCGGCGGCCATGCCGTCCCGGTTCCGCCGCCAGCGGGTCGGCATCCCCGCCATGGGGGCGGCGGCCGACTACCACTACGCGAACGAGTTCCGGTTCGTGCAGATGCGGGAGTACGCCCGGGCGATGGACCGGGACGACGCGATGATCGGCACCGCCCTGGACCGGGCCGCCGACAACAAGGTCCAGGGCGGGTTCCGCCTCGACCCCAAGACGGGGGACAAGGGGCTCGACGCCGAGCTCGCCGGCCGCTGGCAGGAGTGGGCCGAGGACCCTGCCCGGTGCGACACGTCCGGGGAGCACGAGTTCACCCAGATCGAGTGGCTCGTCCAGCGGGCCGAGTCGCTCGACGGCGACGCGTTCGCCCTGCCGACCGAGGACGGGGCCCTGCAGATCCTCGAGTCCGACCGGTGCCGGACGCCCGGGAACACGAGCCGGAACGTCGTGCTCGGCGTCGAGCTGGACGGCCGGCGGCGGCGGGTCAGCTACTTCTTCACGAAGCAGGAGCGGCTCGAGCCGTACCAGCAGGTCAACCGGGTCGGGGACTTCGAGCGGCGGATGGCGTACGACGACGAGGGCAACTGCCAGGTCTTCCACGTCGCCAACCCGACCCGCAAGACGCAGACCCGCGGCGTCACTGCGTTCCGCGCCGTGTTCGACATCGCCGGCATGTGGGAGGACACGAACTTCGCCCTGCTCGTGAAGGAGCAGATCTCCGCCGCGTTCGGCATCTTCTTCGAGCAGACGCAGCAGGGGTACGCGATCAACCCGCAGACCGGGGCCCGGGAGCAGGAGTCGTCGCCGAACATGACGTTCGTCAACGAGGGCCTGTCCCCCGGGCAGAAGATCCTCCTGCCGTTCGGGGTGAAGGCGTCGGCGTACACGCCGAACATCTCGACGAGCGAGACCCGCCAGCACATGCGGGACCTGCTGCAGCTGATCGGCGTCCAGCTCGGGCTCCCGCTCCAGGTCCTGCTGATCGACCCGAGCGAGACGAACTTCAGCGGCTGGCGCGGGGCGATGGACCAGATGAAGCTGATCTTCGGCCGCCAACAGAAGAACCTGATCTCGGAGTTCCACAAGCCGGTGTACCAGTGGCAGGTCCGCCGCTGGCTGGCGACGCCGGCGGCCGAGGGCGGGCTCGGGCCGGTCGCGCGGCGGATGGCCGAGCAGGGCGGGGCGGTGTTCCGGCACACGTGGCACCCGCCGACGTGGCCGTACGTCAACCCGCTGCAGGACGCGACGGCCGACGCGCTGCGGCTGAGCACCGGGCAGGCGAGCCTGCGGATGGTGCACGCCGAGAGCGGCCGGGACTTCCAGCAGGTGGCCCGGGACAACGTCGCCGACATCGAGTTCTGGATCGGCGAGGCGATCGAGGCGGCCGGGCGGATCAAGGGCCGGTTCGGGGACGCGGCGAAGGACGTCCACTGGCAGCACCTGTACTTCCGCGACCTGCCGAAGGGCGACACGCTCACGGCCGCCCTGCAGGACGCCGGGTCGGCGGGCGGCACGAAGCCGCCGGCCAAGGGCGGGGTGAACTGATGGGCGGGATGCCGAACAAAGTGCCGCCGTCCCACGCCGTGCGCGGCCTGCGGGCCGGGCGTCCCAAGTCCGCGAAAGCCGCCGCCGTCGTCGAGACCATGGCCGGCGAGCGGGTGCCGGACGCCGAGCTGGCCCACCTGCACCCGGCCATCCGGGCGTTCGCCGTCCGCACCGACTCCCTGACCCGGGACCCGCGGAACGCACGCCGGCACGACGACCGGAACCTGAAGGCGATCGCCGCCAGCCTGCGGGAGAACCGCCAGCAGCCGTCCGGGGTCCTGACGTTCGACCCGGCCACCCGCCAGATCAAGGTCGGGTCGGGCCGGCACGAGGCGGCCACGGACCCGCGGTGGGGGCTGAACTGGCGGTGGATCGCCGCCGTCCCGAGCGACCTGCCGCCGGCGGAGCTCAAGCGGTACGCCCTCGCCGACAACCGCACGAGCGAGCTCGGGGCGTGGGACGCGGCCGAGGTCGAGCGGCAGCTGGCCGAGCTGGCGGAGGAGCTCGACGGGTTCGACGCCGGGGACAGCCTCGGCATCAGTGACGCCGAGCTCGACGCGCTGCTGAAGGGGGACGTCGAGGCCGCCCACGGGTTCGGCGCGACGCCCGCGGCGAAGGCGCCGCCGGAACCGCCGCCGGCGCCGCCGGCCGGCGAGCAGACGTACCAGGCGAAGTGGCTGGTCGTCGTCCAGTGCCGGGACGAGGCCCACCAGGCGGAGCTGATCGACGAGTTCGGCCGCCGGGACCTGACCTTCACCGCCCCCAGCGCCTGACGCCATGCCGAAGAGCCAACGAACCGTGGGCCGGACGGCCGACCGGAAGGATCGGGGCGGGCTCCCGGGGGCGATGATCCCCGACAGCAACCGGAAGCAGGGCCGGATCCGGGTGCCGGGCGGCACGGTGAAGCCGGCCTACGCCGGCGTGCCCGCCTGGGTGAGCCGGAGGGAATGGCCGTGAAGAACGCGCCGGCCGATCGCACGTGGTGGACGCGGACGCCGGAGGGCGTCTGGACCGCGGTCACCGCGGCGGAGGCGGCCACGGTCCGCCGCCTGCTTGTAGTAGGCGGCGACGAACCCGCCGATCTCCTTGATGAGCTTCCCTTTTCCGCCCGGGTACCGCACTGTTGCCTTCGTCTCCAACGCTGGGTCAAATCCTGCCTGACCGCCTGCGTCTCCACTGAGTCCCGCCGGTGTGACGGCCACGCCGGACCAGTCGTGGCGGCTCCGAACAACCACACGTCGTATCAGTCGCGCACGGTGTCGGCAGGCCCGCCGCGTCCGACGCACTCAAGGCCACCGTTGCCCGGCCGCCGAACCTCCGGCGTACGACGTTCCTCCTCCTGGAAGTCGTAGCCCCAGTCAGGGTGGTAACGTCGCCACCACCGACCGCTGGCCAGACAAAAGAGGTCCGCGGCACGCGTGATCTCTCCAGCACGGAGAAGGCGAAGGATCTCGGGCTCCGCTGGCTCACCGGCGGCGTCATCAAGGACGTCCTCCAACCACACACTGACTTCGACGAACAACTCCTCGGCCGTCGCGTGCGTGCTGATGCGGGGCGTTTCGTGGCTTTCTGAAGTTTCGTCGCCGATTGCTAGGACGAATTCGCGGGTTCGTTTGGTCTCTGACATTCGATCTCCGTTCATGCACTAGGGGGTCTCGCATGCGACCCCATGCCCGTTGTGCGCTGCTGCATGTATCGTCGCCGGCAGCGGCCAAGCCTCCGGCCGACACACGAGCAAACGGAAGAATGGGGGCGTGTTCAGCCTGCCGTGTCGCCGGTGCAGCCGACGCGGGCGTCGACCACGATCACCTTCGGGTAACAGAACGGCCAGTTTGACGGTTCGCGCCGCCGCGTGATCGGCCGACACTCGGGCCGGTCGCTGTCACGGAGGACCCGATGGCCAAGCCGCTGGTGCCGGACGAGCTTTGGGAGATCGTCGAGCCGCTGTTGCCGCCGCGCCCGCCCCGGCCCAGGGGCGGCCGCAGGCCGGTCGGCGACCGGGCGTGCCTCGCGGGCATCCTGTTCGTCCTCAAGACCGGGATCGGGTGGGAGGGCCTGCCGGCCGAGATGGGGTGCGGCAGCGGCATGACCTGCTGGCGGCGGCTCCGCCACTGGCACAAGGCGGGCGTGTTCCAGCGGCTGCACGAGGCCCTGCTCGCCCGGCTCCGGGCGGCCGGGTCCGTCGACTGGGAGCACGCGGTGGTCGACGGCTCGTCCGTCCGGGCCGTTTTCGGGGGGCGCTCACCGGCCCGGACCCGACGGACCGGGCGAAGGCGGGCACGAAGCACCACGTCGTCACCGACGCCGGCGGCGTCCCGCTCGCCGCGACGGTCACCGGGGCGAACCGGAACGACGTGACCCAGCTGCTGCCGCGGCTCGACGCGGTCCCGCCGGTCCGCGGGGCGCCCGGCGCGCCGCTGACCAAGCCGCCGGAGGTGGTCGCCGACCGCGGGTACGACAGCGACGGC
>JAQGHJ010000658.1 GCA_028288905.1 Phycisphaerales bacterium
CAAACGCCAGCGGGCCGCTCATCCGAGCGGCCCGCTGGCGTTTGGCGTGGCGGGCACCCTATGCAAGCAAAGGGATTGCAGGGCCATCCAAGCTTCGTTCCCAATCAGCCCGGTTGCTCGTCGGCGGTACCATTAGTAGTAGTTGGCAACCACCACATCTAGTGGCAGCCCATTCCAAGCCATCCAATTGTCGAATTTCCGTTCCATGCGTCATTGCGTTCCATCCAGCGGTTGGGCATTATGAGTTAATGGACTCCCCGAACCACGATCCATTCGCCGCGGCGGAGCGGCATATCGAGCAGGTGTTTCAGGAGGAGACCACCCTTGCCCGCGCCAAACGGGACCGGGGGTTGCAGCACGTCCAATCGCTCCGATCCGAGTTCGGGGTGTCCTCGGTCCCCGGCGCGGAACCCGGCCCCGCAAAGCCCATTGATCCGCCGCCATCCGTTGTGATCCAACCAGTAACCACCACCCATTTCAATGGCGTGTCCCTCAAAGTGGCCATGATCGAGGCCATCGGAGCCCTTGACGGGCCGATCACTCGGAAGCGGATACTCGACTACATCGGGGAACGTTACCCGGACGTTCGAAAGGCCGCGGTAGACGGGACCATCGCTTCCACGTTCTCCCGCCTCAAGCCCAACTACCTAGAGGCAGTCGAGAACGAGACGAACGTCTTTCGGCGCAAGAGCGGGCCGGCTGCCGAAGCAACGGCAGATGACGTAGCGGAGTGACAACCTCCCGAAAGAAAGGAGTGGGGATGCTCACCAGACCCAACCTCGGGCCGGCTGGACGGCCCGGGAACAAGACGACCGCGGCAAGCCCGTAAAAGCCGTTCCGCGGTCGTCATCTAGCACTGGTGGTCCGGTCGGGGCGTGTTAGTAGCACGTTCCCGTCCGCGACCTTTTGCCTCACCGCAGGTTTGCATTACCTGCGGCGTGACCGGGTTGCCCCGGCGGCTCTGAACAACCGCCAGCATACATCTCCCCCGGCGCGAATCAATGCAGGACTTTGCCGAGGATAGCCACATGGCTTTCTCAGACCCGAATTGCGCGCCGGCGCAGCCGGCCGTGCCGCCGAAGTTCCCGCTGGATGTCCCGCCCGACACGCGGATCGGCGGGGGCGAGGATGCGTACCCGGATGACATCCGCCAGTACCGCGACCGGCAGACCGGCCGGTACGTCCCCAACCCTCACAAGGGAGATCGTCGGCCGGCGGCCTAATGCCCCCCCAGCCCGCCGGTGCGGCTTAACGGCCGGGCCGGCGGTTTCGTCCGACGCGGCCGACAGGAGCGTCATTCGCGCCCACGCCGACACGTCTAACGCCTTGCCGGCCACCGCCTTGTCTAGCGTCCCCCGCTCCGCCTCCATCAAGATGTGGGCGTACCAAGCGGCGGTCGGACGCCGACGCATGCCGACTCGGTAACGCCAAACGCACGCCCGGCGAGCCGCTACCCCACGGCCGCGAACGAACGCTGCGGAAGGTTTGTCAGAATGCGAAGGAGTTCGCCCGTCAGCGGCCGAATATCTTCCAAGTCGTTCGAGGCCGGCCGGAGCAGCACCACCGACAACGGAAGCGTAGCCAAATTCTGCTGGTGCTCGATACCGCGGTCGGTCGTCACCAACACGTCAAATCCAGCTGCCGCCGCGGCCGCCAGCAGCTTGCCGTTCTTCACGCCCGCCCATCCGAGATAACCCGCCGTGTACACGTCGTGCCCGACCACGTCGTGGCGGTAGTCTTGAACGACGCACTCGTCGAGTAGCACCTTCACGCGGCCGGCTCGCTCGCCAGTACCGGCAGCCGCTCGCCAGCCATCGCGAGGACGTCGACCACCTGCTCCCGCTTCACGGTCGGGAACTGAAGCAGGAAATAGTCGATCGTCCGCGCACGGGCCAACAGGTCGAACAACGCCTTGACCGGGACGCGCGTGCCCGCGAAGCAGGGCACGCCGTGCATCACCTCCGGGTCAATTTGGATCGGGCTGGCCATGACCGAATTGTACGTTCCGTCCGCACCCATGGCGCTCTTACCGCGCCGGCCCCCGCGTCACCGTCGGCTCCAGCCACGCCGCCCGGTCGCCGGCGTTGCCGTCGCCGGCGTTCTCGACCCGCAGCTCCAGCGTCTTCACCCCGCCGACGTCGACGGCCACGTCGGCCAACTCGTCGGCCCGGAGCTTGGGCGAGCGGTACAGCTCCTTGTCGTCCCCGAGGACGACGAACACGACGGACCCGTCCGACCCGTCGGCGATGCCGGCCTTGGCCGTCAGCTTGGTCCACGTCCCGCCGAGGTCGTACCGGTAGGCGCTGGGGGCATAGGCGTACAGGCCCCGGGCGAACAATCGGCCGCCGGCACGGAGCAGGACGGCGTCGCCGGGCAGGCGGTCGGCCATCGGCTTGTTCCAGCCGACGCGGGCGGACGCCCAAGTCGCGTCGGACAGCCGGCACGTTTCACCCGCCGCGGCGGCCGGGGCGGGGCCGGGTTTGAAGTCGATCGTCCCGATGAGCGACCGGGC
>JAQGHJ010000660.1 GCA_028288905.1 Phycisphaerales bacterium
GGCCGGCCCGTGACCTGCACGATCGACGTCGCCGCCGACTATCTGGCGGTCGGCTCGGATGACGACTTCGTCCGCGTCCCGCTCACCCCAACCACCGCGGTGAAGGCGGCCGCCCTGCTGGGCGGCACGTTGCCGACCCGGAAGATGGTCGACGCGATCGACGCCGCCGCCGAAGTCCGCCTGGAACCCCGGCCGCTCACGGAAAAGCGGGAGGCGTTTGCCACGTTCGTCGCCCACAACGCAATCATTGAGCAGCAACGCGCCGGCCGCCCGGCCAGCGGACTCGTGACGGGCGTCAAAAAGGACGTGGTCCTCACCAACCGGCTGTTGGAGAAGGACGGGCGGGTCGCGATCTACGGGTGGCGGAAACTCGACGGCACCCCGATCCAGCCGCTGACGACCGTGCACCAAGCCTACTACGTCGACTACAGCCACGGCGCGAGGGTCGTAAGCCGGGTCGTGACCGTCGACGGTAAGGAGCGGATGATCGAGGACGTCCTGGCCGACCCGAAGCTGCACGTGCTGCTGAGCGACGAGGGCCCGGTCACCGCCCCGGCCGCGAAATATCAGGCGGCCGCGGCGGCAACGGTGCCGTGAGGGCAAGGCGAACCCGCAGCGTGGCCGCGTCCGGCCCCCTCTCCCTCCGGGAGAGGGTTGGGGCAACACGGCCTCGTGCTTGCCAGCCCGCTGGCCTGATAGCGCGGGCCCGCTCGACGCTCACCCTCACCCTCACCCGCCGCGGCTGATGCCGCGACGACCTCTCCCGGAGGGAGAGGTGGTAGACCAGTTTGTTGTCCTCGGCCCGTCCCGCCGTGTTCGGGGGCCCGCGGCCGCTCCGTTATCAGCCGCCCGCGTCCTCACGGCTTCCGCCGCGCCGGAACAGAACTCCCATCTTCACAGCCGTGACCTCCGTTATTGCTGCCGCGGACGCCGCGAGGTGATGTTGGACCGCCCCGCTCCCGATGAGCACACGGGGCCAGCCGCGCGTCGCGTTGTCGACGGCGGCCCGCCCGCCCCTCGGAACCGTCGGAGGCTCAGGCCATGTCACAGCAGCAGCAGTGGAACATCAGCCCCGCGGCGGGCGAGGGCGACGCCTCGATCCGGCTATCAGAGGTCGTTGGCGCGCTGTCGGCTGCCCTGGACATCACCGAGGGTCAGCCGGAGGGGCACGCGGCCCGCAGCTGCATGATCGGCATGCGGCTGGCCGACGCGATCGCGTTGCCGGCCGACGTGCGGTCGGACCTGTTCTACGCGCTGCTGCTGAAGGACCTCGGTTGCTCTAGCAACGCTGCCAAGATGTGCCAACTGCTCGGGGCGGACGACCGCACCGCCAAGCGGGATGTGAAGCTGGTCGACTGGACGAGCGTCGTCCGGTCGGTCGGCTACTTGGCTCGGACCGTGCTGCCGGGCGGGCCGCTCGGGCAGCGGGTGGCCGCGTTCGCGCAGGCGGCCCGGGACATGCCGGCCGCCGCCCACGACATGGTCCAAACCCGGTGCGACCGCGGGGCGCTGATCGCCCGGCAACTCATGCTGTCCGAGAGCACGGCCGAGGGGATCCGGTCGCTCGACGAGCTCTGGGACGGCAGCGGGAACCCGGACCGGCTCAAGGGCGACGCGATCCCGCTGCTGAGCCGGATCATGAACTTGGCCCAGACGGCCGAGGTGTTCCTGGCGGCCCGCGGCGTCGACGCAATGTTCGCGGTGGTGAAGCGGCGGAGCGGATCGTGGTTCGACCCGGAACTGGCGAAGGCGTTCCGATCGACCCGAAAGGATGCGGGGTTATGGGCCGGTCTGACGGTCGGAACGGCGTCCGGGCCGCTCGGGCCGGTCGTCGGCGGCACGTCGATGGCGGCCGTCGCGGCGTACGAGCCGGCGGACCGGGTGATGGTGGCGGACCCCGCCGCCCTCGATCGCATCGCGGCCGGGTTCGCCATGGTCGTCGACGCCAAGAGCCCGTGGACGTTCAAGCACTCGGACGGCGTGGCGGAGATCTCCGAAGGGATCGCCCGCCAGCTCGGGTGCATGCCGGGCCACGTGCAATACATCCGCCGGGCCGCGTTGCTTCACGACGTCGGCAAGCTCGGCGTGTCGAATCTGATCCTGGACAAGCCGGCCAAGCTCGACCCGGCCGAGCTGGCCACCATGCGGCGGCACCCGGGGTACACGCACCGCATCCTGTCCCGGGTGAGAGGGTTCAGCGCGCTGGCGGATGTCGCCGCCGCCCACCACGAGCGGATCGACGGCAAGGGGTACCACCGCGGGGCCGCCGGTGACGCGATCCCGCTGCCGGCGAGGATTCTGGCCGTCGCCGACATGTACGAGGCCTTGGCCGCCCACCGCCCGTACCGCCAGGACCTGACGGCCGAGGACGTGATGACGATCCTGAAGAGGAACGTCGGCGGCGGGCTGTGCCCGGAGGTGTTCGAGGCCCTGTGCGGGTGGCTGTCGGCGTCGAAGTACCAAGCGGTCAAGCTCGACCCGGCGGCGGCTGCGCCGATGAAATTCGCCGCCTAAGCAGGCCGTTCACGCCCAGGTCCGGCCGGTCAACTTCTCGTACGCCTCGACGTACTTCGCCCGGGTGCCGGCCACCACGTCCGGGGGCAGGGCGGGGGCGGGCGGGGCCTTGTCCCACGGCTGGCGCTCGAGCCAGTTCCGGACGTACTGCTTGTCGAAGCTCGCCTGGTCCCGGCCCGGGGCGTAGCCGTCGGCCGGCCAGAACCGGCTGCTGTCCGGGGTCAGGATCTCGTCGACGAGGATGAGCCGGCCCGCGGTGCCGTCCGGGGCGGCGGGCAGTCGGCCGAACTCGAACTTCGTATCGGCGAGGATGACGCCCCGACCCCGCCCGTGCTCGGCCGCCCGGGCGTAGATCGACAGCGTGCGGTCCCGCAGCTCGGCCGCCAGCGGCTCGCCCACGCGCCGGGCCGTCTCGGCGAAGTCGACATTCACGTCGTGCCCGCTCTCCTCCTTCGTCGCGGGCGTGAAGATCGGCACCGGCAGCCGGTCGCACTGCCGCAGGCCCGGCGGCAGCGGGACGCCGCACACCGTGCCGGACGCCCGGTACTCCGCCCACCCGCTCCCGGCCAGGTACCCGCGGGCCACGCACTCGATCGGCACGACCTCGGCCTTGCGGACGAGCATGGACCGCCCGCGCAGCTGGTCGGCGAACGGCCGCACGGCGGCCGGGTAGTCCGCCACCTCCGACGCGATCAGGTGGTTCTCGACGTCGGCGAACAGCCCGAACCAGAACAGGCTCAGGGCGGTGAGGACCCGGCCCTTGTCCGGGATGCCGTTCGGCATCACGCAGTCGAACGCGCTGTTCCGGTCGGTGGCGACGATCAACAACTCGCCGCCGAGGTCGTACACGTCGCGGACCTTCCCCCGCCGGACCGGGAACGGGAGGTCGCTCTGCAGCAGGGCGTCGTCGGCCATACGGCGGGAAGGTAGGGACGCCCGGGGGAAAAGCAACGGCCGGCTGCGCGTCCGGACGACTCGTGCGAGTGAACTGACGTCCGGCTTTGGCCAGCCGTTCGGGGTCTGCTAAGATTTCCTGCCGGTCGGCCGCCGGGCCTTTCCCGCGTCGGTCGCCGCGGGCCGGCCGCCCGCACCGGTCGTCCGCCTCGGTCCCTATGCCAGTCAAGTTCGAGATCTATCGGAACGGGTCGCGGGTGACGGCGTTCGAGCCGGCGTCGGCCATGACGGTCGCTCCGGAGAGCGTCCCGTGGCCCGGGGAGGTCGTGTTTCGGGACGGGCACCTCGTCGTCAACCGCAAGGACGACCACCCGGTCGGCGTCGCCCTGCTGTGGGACGTCGGGCCGCTCGGCAGCTTTGTCCTGGAGACCACCCGCCTCCAGCCGCGGGACGCGGCGTACGTGCTGAACGTCGAGCTGGCCCGGTTCCGGCTCATGAAGATTGTGCAGAAGCAGGAGGACTGGAACCTCTTCGACTTCCCGAAGTTCGACAAGTTCCTCGCCCGGCTGCACGAGGGGCAGATGCTGTTCGCCGACGCGGTCGGCAAGCTCCACGACCCGCCGGCGGCGGCCAAGCTGGCCGACCGGGCGCTGGAGATGGCGATCGACCTGTCCGAGCAGCTGTCGGCGTTCCACGCCGACCTGCTGCTGAACCGCCGGCGGGCGTCGAACGGGTTCGTCCGCCACATGTTCGGCGTCCGGGTCGACCCGCGGGCGACGGCCGACCGGTACCGGGAGGCCGTCGCCACCCAGTTCGACTACGCGATCGTGCCGATGGACTGGAGCCGGGTGCAGCCGCAAGAGGGGGCGTTCGACGCGGGGCCGATCGACGCGTGGGTCGAGCACCTCGGCCGGCTGCGGGTGCCGGCGATCGCCGGCCCGCTCGTGCGGCTGGACGCGGGGAACGTGCCGGACTGGATGGCCGTGTTCGAGCACGACTACGACGCGCTCCGCGAGACCGCCTACGAATACGTCCAGAAGATCGTCACCCGGTACCGCAAGAGCGTGAGCGTTTGGAACGTGGCGGCCGGCGTGCAGTCGAACGCGGCGTTCTCCCTCAGTTTCGAGCAGATCGTCGAGCTGACCCGGCTGCTCGTGTCGCAGGTGAAGGCGCTGCAGCCGGCCGCCCGGACGCTCGTGACGATCGCCCACCCGTTCGGCGAGTACCACGCCCGCGGGAGGGGAGGGGCACCGGCCGGTGTGCCGCCGATGCTGTACGCCGAGATGCTGGCGAACGCCGGAATCGGGTTCGACGCGTTCGGGCTGGAGGTCGAGATGGGGGTGCCGACGACCGGGCACTTCGCCCGGGACCTGTTCCAGCTCAGCTGCGCGCTGGACAAGTTCGCCACGCTCGGCAAGCCAGTGTTCTTGACGGCCGTCGGCGTCCCGGGCCGGGCGAACCCGGACCCGAACGACGCGACCGGCGGCCGGCGGGACCCGGCCCGGGCCGGGCGATGGCACCGCCCGTGGGACCCGCAACTGCAGGCCGACTGGCTCGAGGCGTTCTACCAGACGGCCCTGAGCAAGCCGTTCGTCGAGGCGGTGGCCTGGTCCGACCTGTCGGACGTGAAGGCGACCCTGCCCGGCGGCGGGCTGCTGGACGACCTCCTTCAGCCGAAGCCGGCGATGGTGAAGCTACAGCAGCTCCGCGAGCGGCTCCGCCCCTCCCCGCCCCCGCAAGCCGCCCCGGCCGCCGCTCAGCCGCCGGCCCCGCCCAGGAAGTGAACCCGCCCGTGCCCGACGACGCACCCCCGGACGACCCGGCGGGCCGCCTTGCTCCCACTGGGGAGCCGGCCGGCACGCCCGGTCCGCCGCCC
>JAQGHJ010000680.1 GCA_028288905.1 Phycisphaerales bacterium
CGCCGGCCCGCCGCCGGGGCCGATCGCCCGGTCGGTGCTGGCCGCCGCCCGGGTCGCCACGCTCGCGTTCCTGCTGTCCCTCGTCGCCGCCGCCCTCGGGTACGTCGCCCTGGCCACGCTGCTGGCCAACGCGGTGCTCGGCGGGGCGTACGTCGCGGTCATCCTGTACGCCGCCACCCGGGTGGCCGACGGGCTGTGGACGGCCGCCCTCCGCGTCCGCCCGCTCGCCCTGCTCCGCATGGTCCGGGAGCACCGCACGCTGTTCTGGCGGCGCGGGCACCGGCTCATCCACTGGGCGGCCGTGGCGGCGTGGGTCCTGGTCGCCCTCGACCTGCTGAACGTGCGGACCGCGGTGTTCGACTGGGCCAGGTGGGCCCTGACGACGCCGCTGGTCGTCGGGTCCTTTTCGCTGGCCCTCCAGCAGGTGCTGGAGTTCGGGCTGGTGGTGTGGGCGGCCGTCCTCGTCAGCCGGTTCGCCCAGTTCGCCCTAGAGGAGGACGTGTACCCGCGGGCCCACCTGCCCCGGGGCATGCCGTACGCGGTCAACACGGTGTTGAACTACGCCGTGCTCGGCGTCGGGTTCACGATCGGGATCGGGGCGCTGGGATTGGACCTGACGAAGTTCACGATCCTGGCCGGGGCGTTCGGGGTCGGGCTCGGGTTCGGGCTCCAGAACATCTTCAACAACTTCGTGTCCGGGCTGATCCTGCTGTTCGAGCGGCCGGTGAAGGTCGGGGACGTCGTGCAGATCGGGGACCAGACGGGGACGGTGCGGCGGATCGGCATCCGGGCGAGCTTCGTCCGGACCGGCGGCGGGGCGGACATCATCGTCCCGAACGGCCGGCTGATCGCCGACCCGGTCACGAACTGGACCCTGAGCGGCCGGGGCCGGGCGGTCGAGCTGGCGATCGGGGTGGCCGGCGGGACCGAGCCGCGGCAGGTGATGCTGCTGTGGAAGCGGGCGTGCGCCGACCACCCGAAGGTGGCCGAGGAGCCGCCGCCGAAGGCGCTGGTCGTTGCCGTGGCGGCCGACGCGGTCCGGTTCGAGCTGCGGGCGTGGACGAACGACTTCGACGCCTGGCCCGACACCCGCAGCGACCTGCTGGTGGCCGTGAACGCGGCACTGGCGGCGGCCGGGATCGGGGTCCGGTAGGACTCACCCCTGGGGTGCCACGTCCGCGGCGGCCGGGACGGTGAGGCGGGCCGGGTGGCGGCGACGCGGCGTAGAACCGGTCGAATCATCCGGAGCCCCGAAGGGGCGGAAGCGCCATAGCCCAGGGTGCTGGCCCGGCCGCAGGCCGGGACAAACCCTGGGTACAAGACGAGAGTCGGAGCCAGAGCCCCGAAGGGGCAAAAGAGCCGGCGGGCTTCGGCGGACGAGGCCTGCCGGCTCTTTCGCCCCTTCGGGGCTCGGCTTCCTCACCCAACAAACCCAGGGTTCCCTCCCGGCCTTCGGCCGGTCGGTCACCCTGGGCTATGGTGCTGCCGCCCCTTCGGGGCTCCGGACAGGATCACGAGCCGCTCCCCTCTCCTCCCGCTCGCCCCATTCCGCCCGTTCGCCCGTCGCCCGCGGCCCGGTATGATCCGCGGCCCGAACCGTTTCGACCGCACCCACCCTCTTCTCCAGGAACCCACCCATGCCCGCATCGATCACGCTCGAGGACGCCCGCCGGGTCATCGCCGCCGCCGAGCAGAAGGCCAAGGACGTCGGCCAGCCGATGAACGTCGCCGTCGTGTGCGCCGGCGGGCACTTGCTGGCGTTCGAGCGGATGCCGAACGCGTGGCTCGGGAGCGTGGACATCTCGATCAAGAAGGCGTGGACGAGCCGGGCGTTCGACATCACGACCGAGGACCTCGGGACGAACAGCCAGAGCGGGGACCAGTTCTTCGGCATCCACGCCAGCAACGACGGCAAGGTGATGATCTTCGCGGGCGGCGTCCCGCTGAAGCGGAACGGGGAGATCGTCGGGGCGATCGGCGTCAGCGGCGGCAGCGGCAAGCAGGACCAGGCCGTGGCCGAGGCGGGGGCCGCGGCGCTGTGACGACGTGTCGGAAGGGATCGCAAGCCAGCCGCCGCGGAGAACGCCCGCACTGTCAGCCCCGCCTCGGACTGCGGGGCGGCTCCCCATCTCCCTCCGGGACCTTTGCCCAAGAATAGCGGTTTGCCCAAAAGCTCGGGAGTCTGCCCAAAGAAGGCCGGGGCGAGGCTTGCGCCCCGGCACCGGGCTTAGTCGGGTTCCGGTTCCATCCCTGTCACTTGCGAGATGGAATGGCCGATTTCGGCCATGATTCGGTCGGCCTCTGACAACTGCCGCACCAGCACGGCACGTGCGGCCGGGTCCGAAGTGGTCCCCATCAACTCCTCGAACGTCGTAGCAAGCTCCTGAGTGCCGCGCCAGGCGGCACGAAGTTTCCCGAGGCGCTGCGGATCGTCGCTCACGTCCCCTCCGGCTTTGCGGGGCCGCCTGCGGAATCCGTCTTGTCGCGCCGCGGGGCGGCACCGGGCCGCAAGCACCTCCGGTACAAAAGCACGCCGAACCCGGCCGTCGCCGCGACAACCGACGTCAGAAAATGCCGTCCCCGCGGGATGGGGTGGTAGGTCCCGTCGTGGTAGTCCACGCTTTGAACCGTGAGCGCCAAGTAGCCGAGTGCGGCGTAAAACAGGGCCAAGCTCAAAATGAGGGCGAACAGGCGTTTCATCGGCCCGGCATCATACCCGCCCACCCCAAGCCGCCACGCCAAACGCCAGCGGGCCGCTCATCCGAGCGGCCCGCTGGCGTTTGGCGTGGCGGGCACCCTA
>JAQGHJ010000716.1 GCA_028288905.1 Phycisphaerales bacterium
GCCAGGCCCGGCGGTCGGCTGCCGCCGCCGCTGGGGCAGCCCGCGCCGCAACCGGCCCAGCCGCCGTGGGGGGCACCGCGATGATCGCCCAGACCGCCGCCATCTTCGTTGATGCCTACCGCGAGCTGAACGCCAAGAAGCTGTTCTGGATCGTGCTCGGGCTGTCCGCGCTCGTCGTGGCCGCGTTCGCGGCCGTCGGGATCGACGCCCGAGGGCTGACGATCTTCGGCTACCGGGCGGGCGCCAACCCCAGCACCGTCTGGATCGAGCGGCCGTTCTTCTACAAGCAGTTGTTCATCACGCTCGGCGTCAGCATCTGGCTGACGTGGGCGGCGACGCCGCTGGCGCTGGTGTCGACGGCCGGCACGTTCCCCGACCTCGTGAGCGGCGGGACGGTCGACCTGTACCTGTCCAAGCCGATCGGTCGGCTCCGGCTGTTCCTGACGAAGTACCTGGCCGCCCTGACGTTCGTCGTGCTGCAGGTGCTGGTGTTCAGCGCCGCCAGTTTCCTCGTGCTCGGGCTGCGGGGCGGGACGTGGTCGTGGGGCGTGTTCCTGGCCGTCCCGGTCGTGGTCGTGTTCTACAGCTACCTGTACTGCGTGTGCGTGCTGTTCGGGTTGATCACCCGGTCGACGATCGCGGCCATCCTGTTGACCGTCGTATTCTGGGTCGTGCTGTTCAGCGTCCACTTCGTCGAGCAGGCGTCGCTGATGGTGAAGCTGCAGAACGAGGCCGCCGTCGAGCGGCTGACGAAGGCGGTGGCCGACCGCGAGGCCCGGCTGGCGGCGTTCGACGCCGACGGCGGGGAGGCCACCCAGGCCAGCCGCCGGGACACGCTGGCGAAGTTGCTGGACCGGGCGACGACCGACCGCGACGCCGCCCGCCGGGACCTGGCCGAGAGCTGGCACGGCCGGCTGCTGGCGGCCAAGACGCTGCTGCCGAAGACGAGCGAGACGGTCGGGCTACTGGAGCGGTGGATGAAGGCGGCGACGGCCGGCCCGCGGGACGACCGGTTCGCCACCGCCGACTCGGACCCGGACGCCGACGCCGCCCCCCGCCGCGGACTGTTCGACCCCCGCCCCGGCCCCGACCGCCGCAAGGCCGAGCTGAAGCTTCGCGAGGTGCTCGCCGCCCGGAGCGTCGGGTGGGTGGTCGGCACGTCCCTGGCGTTCGAGGCGGTCGTCCTCGGGGTCGCGGCATGGGTGTTCTGCCGCCGGGACTACTGACGCGGGGCGGCAACCGCGGCGGCGGCGGCAGCCCGGTCCGAAGGGGGCTGCGGACCTGCCCCGCGACGTGACAGGAATTCGGTCCCAAATCCGGATTGAGCCGATCCGCTCGTCCGTCGAGCGGGCCCGTCAGTGACACGGGCTTCCAGCCCGTGCTGGCGGACTTCGGGGTCGAACGCACGGCTGATTCCTTGAGGTTCTGTGGCTATGGTCGCGATCGGGTGCGCACGGGCTGGAAGCCCGTGTCACTGACGGGCCCGCCCGACGATCCCTCAAAGGATTGCCACACGGGCGGTTGGCCTGGGTTGAGCCCTTCCGCCTGCGCGGGCCGTTGCCGGGGACTCACTCCGAGCCCATGGGTCATCTCAGTCCACCGGACCGCGGTTGATGCGGCGGGAGGCATGCCGACAATGGGCCCGCCGTCGTGACCCCCTGACCGTGAGCCCCGCGATGCCCGATCCGACCCCGAATGCCGCCCCCGCTCGCCCTGCGCCCGCCGCCGCCGCCGGCGGTGCGCCGGCTGCTCCGGTAGTCCCTCTGCCCCCGCCGACTGCGGCGGCCGGGCGGAAGGTGCTGGGGAGGATGCTCGACCGGCTGTTCGCGTCACTCCTGAACGGCCCGAACCTGAACTGCCGTCCGCACCGCAGCCGGCAGCGGATGGATTGGGCGTGGCTGTCCGCGTTTCAGGACCGCCCGGCCTCGGACGCGTTGCGGCAGCTGCTCGGCGACGAACGGAAGACCGTCTTCCAAGCCCGGGCGGGCGTGGCCCGGCCCGAGTTCGACGGCCCGAACGCGGGGGCCGACAGTTGGGAGGAGGAGGTCCTGACCGACCAGCCGACCGGGTCGGGGCCGGCAAATCTGTCGGCGACGCTGCCCGCAACGCCGGCGACGTCCCCGGACCGGCCGGCAGAGGCCCGAACACGCTCGCGCGCCGCGGCGTTGTTCGACGACACGTCGGCACGGGACGCCGTGAACTCGCCGCGGCCGCCGGCGGACGAGCAGGCCGCCCGCCTCCAGGCGGCCCTGCTGCAGAAGCTCCGCGTCATCGCCAGCGACGCGCGGATGTACGAGCAAGATACCGGCGTCCACGTGCTGAACGTCGGGTTCCCGCTCCTGAGCCTGCCGCCGACGTTCGTCGCCGCCGCGGAAGGCCGGCAGTCGTCCCGCCGCGTCCTCGCGCCGATCGCGTTCATCCCCGTCACCCTCACGCTTCGTCAGGGGGCCACCCGCAGCGTCGAGGTCGCCTGCTGCGGCGAGGGGGCGGACCTCGTCCAGCCGAACACCGCCCTCTTCGCGTGGCTCCAGCAGCAGACGGGGCGGTCGTTCGGGCCGGTGGCCGAGCTGTTCCCCGACGAGGCCGGGCAGGACCCGTGGCGGGAGGTGGCCGAACTGGTCAACCGCGCCTGTGCGATGGTCGACCTGCCCGTGCCGAACGAGTTCGCCCCCGGCCCGCCCCCGGCCACCAGCCCGGCCGCCGACGCGGACGGCGGCAACCCCGAGCCGCCGCGGGCACCACGGCCTGTCCCGCTGATCGACCTGCAGCCGGCGTCCCGGACGGACGACCCGGCCGAGGTGGGGCGGGTGGTGCCGGCCGCCGTGTTGGGACTGTTCCCGACGGACAAGCAGGGCTTGATCCGGGACATGCAGGAGATGGCCGACGACCCCGGCGCGCTGGTCGGACCCGTGACAAACTTCATCCGGCTCGGGGACGCGCTTGACGCGCCCCGGCCGCCGGCCGCGGAGCCGGCTCCGCAGCCCGCCTCGGCTGCGGGCGATTTGGCCATCGCCCCGGTCGTCACGACCGCCCGCACCGCCGCCGCCGCGGCCGCCCCCCGCGACTTCGCCGACGAGCGGCTCGTGGCCGCGGCCGACCCATGCCAGGCCCGGGCGGTGCGGCTCGCCCGGCAGGGGCCGGCTTTGGTCGTCCACGGGCCGCCGGGCACCGGCAAGAGCCAGACGATCGCCAACATCATCGGCGACCACCTCGCCCGCGGGCAGCGGGTGCTGTTCGTGTGCGAGAAGCGGACGGCGATCGACGTCGTCGCCGACCGGCTCGACCACATGGGGCTCGGGCACCTGGCCGGCGTCGTCCACGACCCCCGGCGGGACCAGCGGGAGTTGTACAAGAAGATCCGCGACCAGCTCGAAGGGCTGGCCGACGCCAAGGCCCGCCCGCGGGCCCAGGCCAAGCTCGCCGACGTCGACGCCGAGCTCGGGCAACTGCACGCGACCCTGACCGCCTACCGGTCGGCGCTGGCCGCCCCGGACGCCGGGACGGGGCTGTCGTTCCACGAACTGATGGGGCAGTGGCTCGCGTCGGCGCCGGCGGCGGGCGCGCCGCCGGCGGTCGACGGCCCGGCCGCCGCCGACCTGGCCAAGGCCCGGCTCCGGGACCTCGCCCCGCTCGAGCACCCGCTCCGGGAGATGTTCGGCCGGGCGCGACGGGTCGGGTACGCGACGAACCCGTGGGCGGCGTGCGTGGCCGTCAACCTGCCGACGTTCCTCGCCCGCCCGATCGAGCAAAACGTGACTGCGGCCGACGCGCTGTTGTCCGCCGCCGCCCGGTCCGACGCGACGTGCCGGGACGCGGCCCCGCTCCTGCCGCCGTTCAGCCCCGCGCTCGACGTGGCCGCCCAGGCCGCGGCCCGGGTGCGATTGGCCGACGCGATCGACGCGGCCCTGCCGCGGATGACGGCCGACGTCCCCGAGCGGTGGGCGTTCAAGCCGATCCCGGAGATCAAAGCGGCCCGGGCGAAGCTGGCCGAGGCCCGGCCGTACGTCGACGCCCTGGCGAAGCAGCCGCTGGACGAGACCCTGGCCGGGCGGTGGTTGGCGGCCGCCGGCGAGCACGGGCTGCCGGCCGTCAAGGACCTGACCGACCGCCGGGCCGTCGTCCAGCGGTACGCCGAGGCGTTCGGCATGTCGATGCAGTGGGTCGAGCAGATCCGGGCCCGCGTCCCGGGGGCGAAGTGGCCGGTCGTCGCCCGGTGGGTGGCGACGGAGACGGACGTCGCCGCGGCCGCGTCGCGCCGGCTGGAGGCCGTCGGCCCGCTGGCGGACCGGGC
>JAQGHJ010000719.1 GCA_028288905.1 Phycisphaerales bacterium
CAGCCGGGCCTCCCCCTCTCCCGGAGGGAGAGGGCGGGGGTGAGGGTGAACGTCGAAACGGCCCCGAGCTAGGCAATGACCCCGCTCGACAGCGCGGGGCGGGTTGTCCCCGCGGCAACCGCAAATCGATCCAACCAGTCGCCGAGTAAGACCACGACGCGCCAACATCCGGGGCGGCCGCCCGCTCCGCGTGCTCAGCCCCGGCGTGGGGGCGAAGTCCTTCGCCGAACCGACCAACCGGATCTCGAACCCTGGGGCGAGCGAGCGACCCGCCGACCGACTGAGACGGGCACCGCCCCATGCCCGCGCCTCACCCTTTCCCCCCCTCGCCCCCTCCCCCGCTCTCCCCTTCTAGGCCCGCCTTCTCCCGCTCCCGGATCGCCGCCGGCAGGGCGTCGATCACGTCGCGGGCAAGCACACTCCGATCGCCAAGCCGGCCGCCCGCGATCTCGCCGGCGCGGCCGTGCAAATAGGCGCCAGCGGCGGCCGCGTCGAACGGCTTCATCCCCTGGCCAAGCAGCGATCCGATCACCCCGCTCAGCACGTCGCCGGTGCCGGCCTTGGCCAGCGCGCTGCTCCCGGTGCGGTTTACGTACGCCCGCCGGCCGTCGGTCACGACCGTACGCTTCCCCTTCAGCAGTACGACCTGCCCGCCGAACGCCCGGGCGGCGGCGACGGCCAGTTCCAGCCGGCCGGCGTCGTCGGTCGGGACGACATTTCGGCCGAACAGCGGGGCGAGCCGCTTCATCTCGCCCGGGTGCGGGGTGAGGACGAACCGCCCGGCCGGCACGCCGCCGCCGTCGCCCCCCGGCCACGCCCCGCCGGCGGCGATCAGGTTCAGGGCGTCGGCGTCGAGCACGGCCGGCTTGCCGGCGTCCATCAGCGCCTTCAGCCGCGCGCGGGCCACCTTCGACTGTCCGAGCCCGGGCCCGACCACGAGCGCGTCCGCCTGGCCGGCCGCCTTCGCCAGCGCGGCCCGGTTCGGGCGGTCGCCGAGCGGGAGGGACACGAGCTCCGGGGTGATCGACAGGGCGAACGGCACCATCGCCGCCGGCAGGGCGAGCTGGACGAGCCCGGACCCGGCCCGGAGGGCGGCCGTGCCGGCCAAGACCGGCGCGCCGAGCATGGCGGCTGACCCGCCGACAATTAGCACCCGCCCGAACGTCCCCTTGTGCCCGTCGGCCGGGCGAAGCGGGAGGGCGGGCGGGGCGTCCACGAGCGTCAGGTCGGCGGGCGGCATTTGCAAAATGATAACGGCCCCGCGCGCCGGCCCGCGACGGTCGAAACGCCCTCACACATTCCTCGTGGGACGGGTTTGCAACCCGTGCGGAGTGGCCGGGACCCACGAAGCCCCGACCTTCCTCAACGGATGACGAGCGGGTTGCGAAGTGATACGGGCTTCCAGCCCGTGCGCGATGGCCGGCGGGTTCCCAAGGCACGAGTGCGGGTGGCTCTGGCGCGCCGGCGGGGCAAGCACGGGCTGGAAGCCCGTGTCACTTCGCAGCGTAATTTGCCCACGGTCTTAGCCGCCCGAGGTGGGCGTCGTCCCCCCGTACGGGTTTGAGGGGACTCTGGGACCCCGGCCACTCCGCACGGGTTGGAAACCCGTGCCACGGGGAGCCCTGCCGGGGCACCATCCGTTACCGCCGCCCGAGCAGCGCGGCGACCTCCATCTTCATCAGCCGGCACTGCCGGGGCGGCTTGCGGGTCAGGACGGCCAGGACGGCCGAGTTGCCGTCGTACTTCTTCAGCACCTCGGCCGCCAGCAGGTCCAACTCGTCGTCGTCCAGCGCGTCGACGAGCCGGTCGAGGTGCTGCTGCTCGGCGTTAACCCCGGCCGCCTGCGACGCGGCGGACTGGCGGGCGACGGCACTGGCGGCCTCGGCCCGGGCGCGGGCGTCGGCCTTGGCCCGGGCGTCGACCACCGATTGCGGCGTCTGCCACTGCTTCACCAGCGCGTCCCGGATGAACCCGCCCGGGTTATCGCACTTGCCCCGCGCCCGGCGGTGCCGCATCGTCTCGACCACGTCCACCACCCGCTGCATCGGGTACGCGGCCGCCAATTGGCGGGCGACCGGCCGTTCGACCCCACACTCCTCCAAAAGCACAGCAGCATCGGTCGTAGGCTCGGGAGCCGGGCACGCTAGGGGTGGGGGTGCGGCCGTCGAGCTGCTGATGTTCTTCTTTTCTGAGATGCTTCTTAATTGGGGGCCGCCGGCGACCCCACCCCGGGGGGTCCGTTGGATGGGGGTGACGGGCCGGGCGAGAACCGGCTCCGGGTCCACGGCCGGCCCGACGGGGGGTTCGAAGGCGAACCGGGAGGGGGTCGCGACCCGGCCCCCCTGGGGGTCCGCCGGCGAACCCACCCCCGTCCCATCCGCAAACCGACCGTGAGCCGGGGCCCGGACGGCCGGCAGGGTCGAATATGCCGAAGCGGGAGCTGGGGTCGGGGCGGCGTCGGCCGGCGCGTACCCCCCGGCGGCCGCGCGCTGGCGTGGCTCGACCGGGACCATGAGTTGGTACAGGTTCGACTCGTTCCGCCCGTCCGGCGTGACGCCGCCCTGCTCGATGAGGACGATCAGCCGGCTCGCCAGCAGGTCCTTCACCGCCCGTTTGATGCTCGACCGCGAGAGCCCGGCGTACTTCATCAGGGCGGCCTGCCCGATCTGGATGCGGTACTGGTTGCGGTGGTCGGCGAACCGGACGAGCGGGATGTAGGCGGCCCGGCCGGCGTCGGACAGGCGCGCCCACGCCTCCGAGTCCACCACCCGGTTGAACAACTTGGCGAACCCGCCGGGGACGGTGCCCTCGCCGCCGACTTGGACTGTGACTTGGTCCTCGTCGGTCTGGACGGAGATTTGATGAGTGTGGAGTTGTCCCAAGGCGTCTCCGGCAAACGACACAAGGGGTTGTAGGCGAGCGGTATGTCCTACCCAAATGGCGGGAGATGGCGCGACATGCGAAGGCGGCGTCGCGGTGCGACGAAATGTCCTGGAGACTTCATCTTGTGTTAGGGTCGACGTGTCGGTTGCGCCGAATGTCGTACGACGAAATGCGCAGGAGTTATGACGGAACTCCTAGAAAAGACGTGCCTCTCTTGCGGGCGGCGGATCACGTGTCGGAAAAAGTGGGCGCGCGATTGTCCGAACGTCCGGTACTGCGGCGATGCCTGCCGCCGCAAGAAGGTGTCGGCCGGCGACGCGGCGCTGGAGCAATCGATCCTCGACCTGCTCGCCGGCCGGGCCGTTGGGGCGACGGTCTGCCCGTCGGAGGCGGCCCGGGCGATCGACCCCGCGGGGTGGCGGGACCGGATGGAGGACGCCCGCCGGGCCGCCCGCCGACTGGTCGACCGCGGGCTGGCCGAGATCACCCAGGCCGGGCGGGTGGTCGACCCGAGCACGGCCCGTGGCCCGATCCGGGTGCGGCTGGCGCGGAAGGGGTGAGGCGGCGCGTCGGGCCGCGCCGCGGTCGCGGCCGCGACGACGACGCGTCTTCAGTGAGGTACGATGCGTCACGCGTCACGTGGTCCCTCCGTGGTGACATTCGGTGACCCCAACGAAGTGGGTAGCGCGACGCAGGAGCAGGATTCGTTTGGCGGTCGGACCGAAGGTCCACTTTCCGGGGGCAGCGGTGCGAGAGTCGCGGCACGCCCGGAGAGTGGACCTTCGGTCCGACCGCTAGGCGAACGAACGGGACAATCGTCGTCCGCGGACGTGACCCGTGGGTGCGTCGTCCGGGCGATCCTCCGCGTGCCCGGAAGGCGCCGTTTCCGGGGTCGTCCCTGTCCTTAGCTCGGGTGTGCCGCATGGATCGCGTCGTGGAGCATCGTTCTCCGTGGTCTCGGGTCGTCGCCGCCCTTGTCGGGGCCGGGGCGATTGCATTTGCAACCGTCGTCCGCGCGCAGGCGGTACCGGCGTTCGCCGACCCTGCCCCGCCGGCCGTCGCGTCGCTCCCGCCGGTCGCCCCACCGCCGGCGGCGAAGAACCCCGATGCCACATTTCGAGTCGCCCCCGCCCCGCTGCCGGCGGGCGCGGCGACGACGGACTGGACCGGCTTCCTAGGCCCGACCCACAGCCCGGTCGTCCCCGAGACGAAGTTGCTCGACGCGTGGCCCGCCGGCGGCCCGCGCGCGGTGTGGGAGGCGGCCAAGGGCGGCGGGTACGCGGCCCCGGCCGTCGCCGGGGACCGGCTGCTGCTGTTCCATCGCGTCGGGGCCGCCGAGGTGCTCGACTGCCTCAAGGCCGACACCGGCGAGCGGTACTGGCGGGCCGAGCGCCCGAGCAAATATCAGGACCGGTACGGGTACTCCGACGGCCCCCGGGCCGCCCCGGTCGTGGCCGGCGGGAACGTCTACACGCTCGGCGTCGAGGGCCGACTGACCTGCCGCGAGCTGGCGACCGGCCGGGAGCGGTGGGCGCGCGACCTCAAGGCCGAGTTCAAGCTCAAGCCCGGGTTCTTCGGGCTCGGGAGCACCCCGCTGGCCGAGGGGGACAAGCTGATCGTGAACGTCGGCGCGCCGACGGCCGACGCCGACGGCAAGGCCGGCGCGGACGGTAAAGCCGGCAACGTCGGCAAGCCGGACGGCCCGTGCGTCGCCGCGTTCGACCTGGCGACCGGCAAGATGGTGTGGGGCGCGGCGGCGAACGGCTGGGGCATGAGCTACGCCAGCCCGGTCCTGGCCACCCTGCACGGCAAGCGGCGGGTGCTCGTGTTCGCCGGCGGCGAGACCGACCGCGGGGCCGAGGTCACCGGCGGCCTCGTGTGCGTCGACCCGGCGACCGGCGGCGTCGACTTCACGTTCCCCTGGCGCGGCGACCGCCGCGAGTCGGTCAACGCGAGCAGCCCGCTCCCCCTCGGTGACAATCGTGTGTTCATCAGCGAGTGCTACGGGTCCGGCGGCACCGTCATCGAGGTCGGCCCCGACCTCAAGCCCAAGCAGCTCTGGGCGAACGACGCGTTCGGCATGCACTTCATGGTCCCGCTGCACGACCCCGCCCCGCCGACGGCAACACCGCGCGCCGCGACGGCGACATCTCCCGGCCCGGCGGCGGCCGCGGCC
>JAQGHJ010000433.1 GCA_028288905.1 Phycisphaerales bacterium
GCTCCCCCCTCTCCCTCCGGGAGAGGGCGGGGGTGAGGGGGGCCGGCAGGTCGATGTGGCCCCGCCCTCAGCAGCACTCCTCTGCGCGACCCAAGGCCCTCCGACCCGCCGGCCCCCCTCACCCGCCGCGGCTTGACGCCGCGACGACCTCTCCCAGGGAGAGGTGGGGAAACCGCCATCATCCGACCACCCCTGCCTTCTGTTCCCGCGCCGCCCACCCCACTCCGCCTAGCGCTCCCGCCTCCCCGTCTGCTTCCCATCGCTCCGACTTGAGCGGCTCCGGCCGGGCCGCCGGCCAGACGGATTATCAGCCGTCGCCCGCCCGGACGCCTCATAACGGCCCAAGGGGCCCCGGCCCGATCGGCCGCGCCGATACGTGTCTTGGGACGGTGGAGTTGCCGTCCGAGTCGCCATTCGCAGCCGACGGGAGCCGGGCATGTGCGGAGTTCAGCTACAGAATCGTTACGGTCGTGTTCTACCGACCGCCGCCGTCCTTGCCGGCGCGGTCGCAACGCTGGCCGCCGCCGCGCCGGCCCGGGCCGGGGTGGCCACCTACCGGCTCGGCGAGCAGGACTTCGCCCACCTGGCCGGCCCGGTGCTGGTCAGCCAGGCCAAGGCGGCCGGGGCGAACGAGGCCTACCCGTTCGACGGCACGGTGTTCGGGGACGACCGTACGAAGTCGTTCGGCACGGTGAGCTTCGCGTACGCCTTGGCCGCACCGCCGGCCGCCGCACCGGGCACGCTCACGCTCGGGCTAATCGGATTGGACGCGACGCCCGGGTCGCCGGCCACGGTTCGGCTGTTCCTCGACGGGATCGAGCAGCCGAACGACGCGTTCGCCGGGGTGTCCAGCCCGCTGTACCGGTCGTCGGCGAGCGTGGTAACCGTGCCGGTGCCGGCCGACCTGCTGGCGGACGGCCGGCTCGAGGTGACGGTCAAGGCCGTCCGCCACGGGCCGGCGTTTCCGGGGAACGCGATCGAGGCCGACTTTTCCACGCTGACAGTTGCGACGGTCGGCCGCCCGGGCGGCGGCACGACGGGCGGCAGCATCGGCGGCATCGGCGGCATCGGTGACCCCGTCGACGGCACGCCCGACCCCGACGGCAACGGGCTGCCTCCCGGCTCGGGCGGAACGCCCGGCGGGAACCCTCCGGGCGGCAACGGTAACAGCGGTGGGGGCGGCGGGGGGACGTCGCCGGTCCCGTCCGTCCCGCTCCCGCCGGCCGTCCTGTCCGGCGGCGTCGGGCTCCTACTGGCGGCCGTGCTGCGACGGCGGCGTTAATCGGTGGGACCTCCCGTCGTCCCTCCGCCTCCTGTCATCCAGAGCGCAGCGAAGGACCTCGGGTCGGAGGAGCGGCCAACTGGCGGCACTTCCGGCCCGAGATCCTTCGCTGCGCTCTGGATGACAGAGGTGGACCAACCGCGCGAGCTGGATGTTGTCGGTGGTCGAAGGAGCCGGTGCGACGGCTACACGCTGCTCGACCAGCTGCGATCGTCCCGCCCCTCGCTTCCCCGCCCCTCATTTCGTTGACGCCGCAATGAACGCCGCGACGTCCGCCTTCAGTTGCTTCAGCGCCCCGGCTTCGTGGTACAGCATGTGGCCGCCGGGGTAGAACGTCTCGGTCACGTTCTTCTGCAGCTCCGGGCTGATCTTCAGGTGCCGCAGCGTGTACCCGGCCGCCAAGTACGGGGTGGCCAGGTCGTACAGCCCGGCACACACGAGCAGCTTCGTGTGCGGACTCTTGCGCATCGCCCGACCGAGGTTGTCGGCGACGGTCAGGTACCCGCTGTTCCCGCGGTTGCCAAAGTTCCACGGCTGCACCCGGCCGGTCAGCACGTCGTACGGCACGTCCGTCTCGTACTTCAAGGTGCGGCGGGCGTAGTCGTTGAACGTCGCGCCGTACAGGGCGAAGAACTGGTTGAAGCTCGGGTCGTGGTCCGGGTCCCGGCCGAGGGGGTCAGGGTCGTACCCGGTCAGCCGGCCGTCGTACCGGCCGACAACTGTGCCGCCGGCCTTGCCCGGCACGTCGAGCACCAACTTGCGGAACAGTTCGGCGTCGACGCGCAGGTTCGACTTGAGGACCGCGGCCGGCTCCAGCCCCGTCAGCCGGGCCACCTCCGCCGCGACCTGCTCCTTCGCGTCACCGGGCAGGGAATCGCCCTTGGCGAGCGCCGCCGCATAGCCCCCAAGGGCGAACGTTTCGGCCTCCTTCAGCGTCTTGGAGAACTCTTGCTTCTGCAGGTCCGGCTTGAGCCGCTTGTGGTAGTGGGCGATCGCCGTGTACGTCGGCAGGAACAGCGGGTACGGCAAATCGTTGTTGTCGGCCGACCGGAGCGTGGCGAAGTCCAGCACGGTCGAGATCAGGATGACGCCGTTCACGGCGATCCCTTGGTTCTCCAGCAGGTGCTCGCTCAGGGCAGCCGCCCGGGTGGTGCCGTAGCTCTCGCCGGCCAGGAACTTCGGGCTCGGCCACCGCAGGTTGCGGGTGGTGTACAGCCGGATGAACTCGCTCACCCACCGCAGGTCTTCCTCGACGCCGTAGAACTGCTTCGGGTCCTCGCCGGGGGCGGGGCGGCTGTACCCGGTGCCGACCGGGTCGATGAACACCAAGTCCGTCGCGTCGAGCCAAGACGAGTCGTTGTCCACGAGGCGGTAGGGCGGCGGCGGGGCCTCGCCCAGGTCGGTCAACTTCACGCGCTTCGGCCCGGCCGTGCCCAGGTGCAGCCAGACGGACGCCGCCCCCGGCCCGCCGTTGAATACGAACGTGAGCGGGCGGGCGGCCATCTCGTCGGCCGACGCGGGGCTGGGCGTCTTCTCATAGGCGACGAAGAACACGTCGGCTTTCGTCTTGCCGGCCTCGTCCTTTAGCGGGTAGGTGCCGGCCGTCGCTTTGTACTTGATCCGCTTGCCGCCGAGCGTCGCCTCGTGCTCGGTGACGGACAACTTCGGCTCGGCCGCCGGCTTGGCGTCGGTAGTCGCCTTGGCATCGCCGGCCTTGGGGTCCGCGGGTTTCGTGTCGGCCCTAGCCCGGGCTCCGGGCTTAGGGCCGGTGGCGGCCTCGGCCGGCATGGACGCCGGCTGTTGGGCGACGACGGCCGCGAGCGGGGCGAACCAGAACGCGGCGGCGACGAGCGGGGCGGTCAATCTCACGCAGTCCTCCAAGGTGGCGGGTCGGTCGGGCGGCGGATGATAGACGGGGCGAGCCCCTCGTGGCATGGGCGTCCCGCCCGTGCTGTGGCGGGCGTGCGCTGGCGTGCTAGAAGCGCGGGACTGCTCGCCGCGTCCTAACCCGAGCACGGGCGGGACGCCCGTGCCACCTGGGCACCGTTCCGCCACGTGTCGGCCGGCCGCCACCTTGCCGACCCGCGGGCAGGCCCCTAATCTGCCGCTCCCGGCCGCGCGACACGTCCCGCGACCCAACATTTCCCCGTATTCCAGCCGCCGAGGAGCCCGCGATGGCCGACGTCCCCCAGCAGCAACAGCAGCAGTTCCGGACCGAGAAAGACTCGATGGGCGAGATGCGGGTGCCCGCCGACGTCTACTACGGGGCGCAGACGGCCCGGGCGGTCGAGAACTTCCCGATCTCCGACCTCCGCTTCTCCCGCCGGTTCGTCGCCGCCATGGGGCTGATCAAGTGGGCCTGCGCCGACGTGAACCACGGGCTTGGCTTCCTCGACGACAAGCGGAAGACGTTGATCCAGCAGGCCGCCCAGGAGGTGATCGACGGCAAGCTCGACGCCCAGTTCGTCGTCGATATCTTCCAGACCGGCAGCGGCACGTCGACGAACATGAACACGAACGAGGTCGTCGCCACCCGGGCGAACGAGATCGCGACCGGCAAGCGGGGCGGGAAGGAGCCGGTCCACCCGAACGACCACGTGAACATGGAGCAGAGCTCCAACGACGTGATCCCGACCGCGATCCACGTCGCCGCGGCCGTGGCGATCACCGAGTCGCTCGTGCCGGCCCTGCAGCACCTGTCCGACGTGCTGGGCGCCAAGGCCAAGCAGTACGACGGCGTCGTGAAGATCGGCCGGACGCACCTGCAGGACGCGACCCCGATCCGGCTCGGGCAGGAGATCAGCGGGTACGCCGCCCAGGCGAGGCTCGGCGTCGCGCGGGCGAACCGGGCGGTCGAGGCCCTGCGGGAGTTGCCGCTCGGCGGGACGGCCGTCGGCACCGGCATCAACAGCCACCCGGACTACGCCGCCAAGGCCATCGCGGTCCTCGCGGCCAAGACCGGCGTCGGGTTCATCGAGGCGGCCAACCACTTCGAGGCCCAGGCGGCCAAGGACGGGGTCGTCGAGGCGTCGGGGCTGCTCAAGACGATCGCGGTTAGCCTGAGCAAGATCGCCAACGACGTCCGCTGGCTCGCCAGCGGGCCGCGGTGCGGGATCGGGGAGATCAGCATCCCCAGCACCCAGCCGGGCAGCAGCATCATGCCGGGGAAGGTGAACCCGGTGATGAGCGAGATGGCGCTGATGGTGGCCGCCCAGGTGATCGGGAACGACGCGACGATCGCGTTCGCCGGCTCCGGGCTCGGCAGCACGTTCGAGCTGAACGTGATGATGCCGGTGATGGCGTACAACCTGCTCCAGAGCGTCGAGCTGCTGAGCCGGGCCGCCCGCGTGTTCGCCGACCGGTGCGCAACCGGCATCGAGGCGAACGTCGAGCGGTGCGAGGGCCTCGTCGAGCAGAGCCTGGCGATGTGCACGAGCCTGGCGCCCGTGATCGGGTACGACAAGGCGGCCGACGTGGCGAAGGAAAGCTTCAAGACCGGCAAGACGGTCCGGCAGGTGGCCCAAGAGCGGAAGCTGGTGCCGGACGCGGACCTGAGCAAGGTGCTCGACGCCCGCCGGATGACCGAGCCGCAGGCGGACATGGTCGGCAGCGGCGGCGGGTGAACGTATTGCAGATTGCGGATTGGAAGACGAACGGGCGGCGCGGCGGACGGGTTCGCCGCGCCGCCCGTTCGTCTTGGGCAGTGAGGTACGTCGTTCCGGCCAGCCGCAGGGCCGGCGGTGCCGGCCGTTGGGCCAGGGCACCCGTCACGGCCTCGCACTTCCACCCGAGCGGCCGGCACAGCCGGCCCTACGAGAGGGCGGCCCGGTCGCCCCGATGTATCGGACGGGGGCACCGGCGCAACAATTGCGCGGGACGGTGCCCGCCTGCCCCGCGACCCCGCCGGGGCGCGTCCTGAGCGTTATTATCAGCCACCCGCACGGCGCAAAAACCGCTCCTGAAGCGGTTCAAGCTTGCGCGATGCCGCGTCCGAAACTTGGCCAGACGAACGCGTCGGTGCCCCGCAGGGATCTTCCCTGAGACGGCCCGCCGCGGACCGAATGGATTCGGTCGTCCCGGCGCGTCGGCCCGTCCCCCGAGTGGGGCACGAGCGGCCGCGCGGGGTTTTCGCGCAAGGAGGTGTGCCCGCCCGCCGGGAACTCCCCCCTGACCGCCGTCCCGACCTAGACGCTAACGCGAGCCCGAGTCCGACGCCGCACGCCGCGGTCGCTGCAGCGACCCCGCCGACGGCCGGGCCCGGTCCGCGCCCGTCCCCGAACCCTCTACGTCCGCCGCCCGCCGGTAAGGATACCGGCCGGGCAGTTCCCACGGCTTCCGCTACGGTCGCCGTACACGCTTCGCGGCCCCGGACCGCCGGGCCCGCCTCACGGAGGATTTCGCCATGAGCCGCATCAACACGAACATCGGGTCCCTGCAGGCCATGCACCGGCTGACGAAGAACCAGGGCGACCTGAGCACCCGGCTGCAGCGGCTGAGCACCGGGCTGAAGATCAACTCCGGCAAGGACGCCCCGGCCGGGCTGATCGCCAGCGAAACGCTCCGGAGCGAGGTCGCCGGCATCAACCAAGCGGTCGACAACAGCCAGCGGGCCAACAACGTGCTGAACACGGCCGAGGGGGCGCTGGGCGAGGTGTCGAACCTGCTGCTGGAGGTCCAGAGCCTGACGAACCAGGCGGCCAACAGCGGGGCCCTGAGCCCGCAGGAGATCGCGGCGAACCAGCTGCAGGTCGACGCGATCCTGAACAGCATCAACCGGGTCAGCAACACGACCCAGTTCAACGGCGTGAAGCTGCTGAACGGCGGGCTGGACTACGCGACGAGCGGGATCAGCTCGGCCAAGATCGACGTCGCCCAGATCAACGCGGCCAAGATCCCGGACAACGGGACGCTGAACGTCGCCGTCCAGGTGACGGCCAGCGCGAAGGTCGGGACGGTCGAGTTCACGGCGAGCGGGATCGGGGGCGCCCCGGCCACGATCGAGATCTCCGGGAACACCGGGACCGAACAGTTGAGCTTCGGGGCGAGCGCCAAGAACAGCGCGATCGCGTACGCGATCAACCAGCTGAAGGAGTCGACCGGGGTGAGCGCGTCGGTCGTCGCCGGCAAGCTGGACATGTACTCGACCGAGTTCGGCAGCCGGCAGTTCGTGTCCGTCAAGACGATCAGCGGGACGTTCGTGGACGGCAAGGTGTTCGGGGCCGACGCGACGGTGAACATCAACGGGTCCAAGGCGAGCGTGGACGGGCGGACGGCCACCGTCCGTACCGGCGACCTGGACATGAGCCTGACGCTGGACCAGGCGTTCGCCCAGACGACGGCGGGGGCCGGGTCGACGACGAACTTCACGATCACCGGCGGCGGGGCGAAGTTCCAGCTCGGGGAGAAGGTCGAGCGGCCGAGCCAGGTCCACCTCGGGGTGGCGTCCGTGGCCACGACGAAGCTCGGGAACCAGGTGACCGGGTACCTGAGCAGCTTGGCGAGCGACGGCCCGAACTCGCTGGTCGGCGGGAACACGATCAAGGGCCAGAAGATCCTGGACGCGTCGATCAAGCAGGTGGCCGAGCTCCGCGGGCGGATCGGGGCGTTCCAGAAGGACGTGATCGAGACGAACGTGAACACGCTGAACGTCGCGCTGGAGAACGTGACGGCGGCCGAGAGCTCGATCCGGGACGCCGACTTCGCCGAGGAGACGAGCCAGATGACCCGGGCCCAGATCCTGGTCCAGGCGAACACGTCCGTCCTGTCCCAGGCGAACTCGAGCCCGCAGAACGTGCTGTCGCTGATCGGACGGTAAGCGACGAGGAGTAGCGGGATGGTGGAGTAGTTGAGTGGCGGGGTGGGCAGCCGCGTGACGCGGTGCTCACCCCGCTTCTTCGTTGGCCCAGTCGATCCACCACCCCATCACTCCACCACTTCCATCTCACATCTGGCACGACCCGGGCTCCCCGCCGCACCGGCCGCACATCGGCATATCGCCGCCGGCCGGGGACGCCGCCGACCCGCCGGCGTTCGCCCCGACGGCGAACACGCTCAGGGCCTTGGCCGTCTGGTCCGACCCGCAGGCCGGGCACGGCGGGCGGACGTCGGCCGACATCGACCGCACGAGCTGGTCGAACCGCTTGTCGCACTTCTTGCAGGTGTACTCGTAGACGGGCATAACTCGGCACTCCGGTCGGGGACGTCGGCCCGCGCGGTCGACCGCGCGGCCTCACCGACATGGTAGCGGCCAACCGCGGTGCCGGCACCCGGTGCCAGCCGACGCCGCACAACCCGGAACCGCAGAACCCACCGCCATGAGCCAACCGCCCGCCGCACCGCCGTCCCTCGCATTCGACCCCACGAAATTCGTCCATCCGGCCCAAGCGGGCGGGATCGAGCGGTACGTGATCGACGACGGGGCCGGCCGGGGGATCCGGGCGTTGTGCGTGAACACCGGCGGCGGGCTGCGGTACCGGCTGCTGCCGGACCGGGGGCTGGACGTCGACCAGGCCTACTTCGGCCCGCACTCGCTGGCGTTCCTGAGCCACCGCGGGCCGTCCGCGCCGGCCGGGGGGATCGAGCGGGGGATCGACTGGCTCGGCAAGTTCCCCGGCGGGCTGCTCACCAGCTGCGGGCCGTTCGGCGTCGGGGCACCGGTGACCGACGCCGGCGAGGACCTGCCGCTGCACGGCCCGCACTCGAACACGCCGGCCGAGATCGAGTCGGTCGTCCAGCCGGACCCGCACGCCGGGCGGCTCCAGATGAGCGTCACCGGCGTGCTGCGGTACGGCCGGCTGTTCGGGCCGAACGTCACGCTGCGACGGACCGTCCGATCGACGCTCGGGGCCAACGCGATCGAGGTTACCGACGAGTTCACGAACCCCGGGAACACCCCGGCCCCGCACGCGTGGCTGCTGCACATCAACCTCGGGTACCCGCTGGTCGATGCCGGTGCCACATTCTGCTATCGGGCGCGCGTGGAGGACGGGACCGTGCAGCCGTTGCCGAACCCGGTCGCGCGGGCCCGGTTCACGCCCGGCGGCGGCGATGGCGGGCGAAGCGCCGGCGGCGGGGCCGTCCCGGACTACAAGCGAGTCCCACCGCCGCTGGACGCCCACCGCGGGGCGGTCGAGGCGGTCGCGTACCTAACGCCAAAAGCGGGCCCGGACAGCCAGGTGACGGTCGGGCTGGTGAACGACGTGCTCGGGCTCGGGCTGGCGATCGACTACGACCCGACCGCGTTCCCGCGGTGCGTGAACTGGCAACACTGGGGGCCGGGCGAGTACGTCACTGCGCTGGAGCCGACCAACGGGAGCGTCGAGGGGCGGGCGACGGACCGGGCGAACGGCACACTCGATTCGCTGCCGCCCCGTGGGAGCAAGACGTACCGGTACACGATCCGCGTGGTGAGCGACGCGGTGGGGCTCGACGCGCTGCGGACCCTGAACACCTGATGCCGATCGGGCCCGTCAGTGCGCACGGGCTTCCAGCCCGTGCGCACGGGCGAGCAATCTTATCCGGCCGCGGTCGCACATCATCGACATTAGGTCCGCACGCACGGGCTGGAAGCCCGTGTCACTGACGGGCCCGCTCGGCGGTCGGCCGGATGGAGACCGCCGTCAGGCCGTCGGACCATCGGAAGCCGAACATCTTCTCGCCCTTGTACAGGGCGATCACGTCGTCCCCGATCGCGGCCCGCCGCCAACCGGTGGTCACCCGCAGGCCGTCGGGGTTCGCACCGTCCCGCAGGCGGTAGTACAGGTCGGTGAAGTCGGCCCGGCTGCCGACGAGGGCGGGGTCGATCCCCTTGGCGAACCCGATCACCTGGGCGGCGGCGAGCAGGGCGTCGCCGTTGTACCGGTCGGTCGGGGAGGGCTCGAGGAAGCCGGCGTCCGGCAGGTTGGCCGGCGGGTCGGTCAGGCCGCGGGCGGTCAGCTCGACGATCGCCCGCCCGTGCTCGATCTCGACCGGCCGAGGGCGCCCCTTCACCCGGTCGAGCTGGTCGACCGACCGGATCGGGCTCCGCGACAGGTCGATCAGGATCTCGTCCTTCAGGAACGCCCGCGGCGGCACGTCCTCGTGCTTGGCCGCCTCGTTCCGCCAGATCACCAGCTGCCGCAGCACGCCGGCGTGCTTGGCGTCGAGCGACCCGGCCCCCTTGATCCGCAGCCACTGCACGTCCGGGTCGAACTTGTACAGGTGCGGGCGGCACATCGCGTCGCACTCCTCCACGGCCCACGGCAGGTGGCCGGACGACTCCAGCATCGCCTTCAGCTCGGCGTGAAGGCGGGGCAGGTAGCGGACGTCGTCGGCCGCGTACCGCAGCTGCTGGCTGCTGAGCGGCCGCTGGTCCCAGTGGGTGAACGTGAGGCCCTTGCCGAGCTTCGCTCCGGTCAGCTCCAGGGCGAGCTTGCTGAGCGACACCGGGTACGGGAACCCCGCCAGCCCGGCGGCGATCTGGGTGTCGAACACGTTCGTCGGCCCGCGGCCGAGGTGCCGCACGACCGGCTCCACGTCCTGGCTGCCGGCGTGGACGATGACGGCCACCGCCGGGTCGGCCAGCAGTTCCCAAAACGGCGTGAGGTCGAGGTCGGCCAGCGGGTCGATCAGGGCCACCTCGGCGGCCGACGCGACCTGGATCAGGCAGAGCTTCGGGTGGTACGACAGCTCGCCGATGAACTCCGAGTCGTAGGCGAACACCCCGGCCGCCCGCAGCCGGCCGATCAGGGCGGCCAGGTCGGCGTCGGTCGTGACGAGGGCGGCCGGGCCGCGGGGGACGAGCGGGTGGGCGGCCCCGGGCGTCGGCTCCGGGGCGGCGGGGCC
>JAQGHJ010000755.1 GCA_028288905.1 Phycisphaerales bacterium
CGGGCGGTTTCACCGCCGCCACGTGCCACCGCCCGCCTGCCCGCCGGTGGACGATCATTTCGCCCCGCGGCCGGTCGACGATCCAGTACTCGCGGACGCCGAACTGTAGGTATTCCGGTGCCTTCTCCTCGTAGTCCCGGTGGCGGGAACTCGGCGAGATGATCTCGGCGACGATTTCCGGAATGTAGACGGCCCAGTTGCCCGGTTCCTCCGACGCCCGGAAGTAGATCGACAGGTCCGGGTGCCGCTCGGACTCCGATTCTTCCAGCAGCACCTTGCTCTCCCCGCCGCCGAACACGTGCCGGATCCGCCCTGGATTCTGAGCTCGGTAAAGGATGAACTGGTCCCGCAGCGCCTCCAACTGGGCCGCGTGCGGCAGGGCCGGGACGTCCATCACGGTGATCACCCCTTTGCTCAACTCGTAGAGAAATCCCGGCACGCCCTCGGCACGGTCAAACTCCGCGAGCGACATCCGCCGGCCCTGGTCGGCCGGACCGATTAACGTGGCGATCCGCGTCATGCCATGTGCCTTTCCGGCGGTACCCGCCCCGCCCGGGCGGTTGGTCCCCCGACCGCCCGGCGTACTATATCACCGGACGACGCCGAACCGGGGCCGAAGTTCTGCCCTCCGAACCACCGCCCGCCGCCCATGCCCGACATCATCCTGACCACCCTCAACGCCAAGTACGCCCACGCGGCGTTCGGGCTCCGGTACCTACTGGCGAACCTCGGTCCGCTCGCCGCCCGGGCCGAAATCCTGGAGTTCGACGTCGCCCAGCGGCCGGTCGACGTGCTCGAGGCCCTGCTGGCCCGCGACCCGTTGATCGTCGGCGTCGGCGTGTACATCTGGAACGTCGACGCGGCCACCCGGCTGGTCGCGGACCTCAAGCGGGTGCGGCCGGACGTCGTCGTCGTGCTCGGCGGGCCGGAGGTCAGCCACGAGACGGACGGTCAGGAGATCGTCTGCCGCGCCGACTACGTCGTCGCCGGGGAGGCCGATCACGCGTTCGCCGACCTGTGCAGCCGCCTGCTGCGCGGCGAGCGGCCGGCGGACAAGGTGGTTCGGGCCGCGCTGCCGCAGTTCGAGGTGAAGCCGGCCTTGGGCCTGCCGCTGGTGGCCGCGGCCGCCGCGGCGGGGGCGCCTAAGTCCTTGGTCGCGTCGCCGCCCGCCGGGCTTCGGCCGATCGCCCTGCCGTACGACCTGTACACCGACGAGGATTTGCGGCAGCGGGTCGTGTACGTCGAGGCGTCGCGGGGGTGTCCGTTCAAGTGCGAGTTCTGTTTGTCCGCGCTCGACGTCCCGGTCCGGAACGTCCCGTTGGAGCCGTTCCTGGCGGCCATGGGCCGGCTGCTCGACCGGGGGCTGCGGCGGTTCAAGTTCGTCGACCGGACGTTCAACCTGAACCTAGCGTTCAGCCGGGCGATCCTCGACTTCTTTCTCGCCCGGTGCGAGCCGGGGCTGTTCCTGCATTTCGAGATGATCCCGGACCGGCTGCCGGACGCGCTGCGGGACGCGATCGCGGCGTTCCCGGCGGGGGCGCTGCAGTTCGAGGTCGGCGTCCAGAGCTTCGACGAGGCGACGTGCGCCCGGATCAGCCGGCGGCAGGACGCGGCGAGGGTCGAGGCGAACCTCCGTTGGCTCCGGGCCGAGACGGGCGTGCACGTCCACGCCGACCTGATCGTCGGGCTGCCGGGCGAGGACCTGGCGACGTTCGGCCGGGGGTTCGACCGGCTCGTGGCGCTGGGCCCGCAGGAGATCCAAGTTGGGCTGCTCAAGCGGCTGCGGGGCACGCCGATCGCCCGGCACGACGTCGCCCACGGGATGGTGTACAGCCCGTACGCGCCGTACGAAGTGCTGGCGACGGCGGCCGTCCCGTTCGCCGACGTCCAGCGGATGCGGCGGTTCGCCCGGTTCTGGGACTTGGTCGCCAACAGCGGGAACTTTGCCCGGACGACGCCGCTGCTGTGGGGCGGCGGGGCGGGGCCGGTCGTGTCGCCGTTCGCGGCGTTCCTGCGGTTCAGCGACTGGCTGTTCGGGCGGGTGGGGCGGAACCACGCGATCGCGCTGCCGGCGCTGGCCGAGCGGCTGTTCGAGCACCTGACGGCCGAGCTGGGCCACGCCCCGGCGGCCGTCGCCCCGGCCCTGTGGCACGACGTCCGTCAGGGCGGGCGGCGGGACGGGCCGGACTTCCTCCGCCCGCACGTCCCGCCCGACCTCCTGGCCCACCAGCGGCGGACCTTCCCCGCCGCCCCCGCCGGCCCGGCCCGGCAGGCCCGGCACCGGGCGGCGACGCGGGACGGGTGACGTGGCCGCTGCTCTACGCGCCAACCGGCCGGCCCGGACGCGGTAAGACGGTTGCGGGCCGGCGCGGAGGGTCGCCCGGCCGCGCGCCGTCCCCCACGTCCCCCGTCCCGGAGTCTCATGCGACAGCTCGCGCCCCTTTGGGCGGCGGTCCTCGCCGCGGCCGCCTTGGTCGGTTCCCCCGCCCGCGCCGCCGAGCCGGCGGCCCCGCCGTCCCAGGTCGCTCCGCCCTCCCCTCCGGCCGGTCAGCCGCCGAAGGAGCTGTGGCTCTACTACCCGACCAACCTTCAGGTCGACGCGAACGTCGACAAGGCGAAGGACCTCTGGGGCAAGGCGGCCGCGGCCGGGTACACGCACGTGCTGCTGGTCGACTCGAAGTTCGCCCGGCTGGCGCAGGTGCCGGACCGGTACTTCAAGAACGTCGAGCGGGTCAAGGCGGCGGCGGCCGGGCTGAAACTGACGCTCGTGCCGGCTTTGTTCGACGTCGGGTACTCGAACAACCTGCTGGGCAACGACCCGAACTTGGCCGAGGGGCTGCCGGTCCGGGACCAGCCGTTCGTCGTCCGCGGCGGCGTCGCCGAGCCGGCCCCAGACTTGGCCGGGTTCCCGCCAAAGCCGGCGTTCGCGGACGAGGTGGTGTCGGTCGACGGGACCGTCGCCACCGTCCGCCCCGGCGGCCCGACGGACCGGGCCGCCCGGCTTTCGTACAAGCTCGCCGTGGCGCCGTTCCGGTGCTACCACGTGTCCGTCCGGGTGAAGACCGACGGGTACAAGGGGCAGCCGGAGATCAAGGCGTTGGCCGGCAAGCGGTCGCTCCAGTGGCAGAGCGTCAAGGTGAAGCCGACGCAGGACTGGACGACGTACGACGTCGTGTTCAACTCGCTCGACGACGCGGCCGTCACCGTCTACTTCGGCGACTGGTCGTACAAGGGCGTCGGGACGCTACAGTGGCGGGACTGGCGGGTCGAGGAGGCGCCGCTGGTGAACGTCCTGCGGCGGTCGGGCACGCCGTTCGTCGTGCGGGGCGAGGACGGCAAGACGCTGGCGGAGGGGACGGACTACGAGCCGGTCGCCAACCCTAAGACGGGCACCGTCCCGTACGCCGGGGAATACCAAGCGTGGCACGCCCCGGCCGCCCTGAAACTGAAGGGCGTCCCGGACGGCACGCGGCTCCGGGTCTCGTGGTACCACCCGGCGATCGTGTACGACGGACAGGTGTCGGGCTGCTGCGAGGACCCGGCGTTCCGCGCCCTGTTGGCCGACCAGGCGAAGCGGGTGGGTGGGGCGTTCGGGGCGGCCGGGTACATGATGAGCCACGACGAGTTCCGCACGTTCGGGTGGGACGCGTCGTGCGCCGCCGGCAAGGCGACCCCGGGCCGGATGCTCGCCGACAACGCCAAGTTCTGCACCGGGCTGCTCGGGCCGACTACGGCGTACGTCTGGAACGACATGTTCGACCCGTTCCACAACGCGGTGCCGGGGCCGTACTACCTCGTCAACGGGTCGTGGGCCGGGTCGTGGGAGGGGCTGGGCAAGGACGTGGTCGTCGTGAACTGGAACTACGGCAAGCGGGACGAGAGCCTGAAGTTCTTCGCCGACCGCGGTCACCGGCAGGTGATCGCCGGGTACTACGACGGCGGGCAGCACACCGCCCGGTGGCTCGCGTCGGCCGCCCGGGTGCCGGGCGTGGTCGGGGTGATGTACACGACCTGGCGGAACGACTACTCGAAGATGGAGGGGTTCGCGCGGGAGGTGCGGGGAAGGTGAGGGGAGGAGAATTGCGGGATGCCGATTTCGGAACGCGGAGGTCGGGGCAACGGTCGTGGGGCGGGTCTTGGCGCGTTCCCCTTTTAGCGTCAGCCCGTAGGGCTGGGCGTCCAGCTGGTTACGAGTTGCGAGCGGCGCGGAACTCCCGACGCGGCACCCGACGCCCAGCCCTGCGGGTTGACGCTAAAAGCTGGGGGCGGACGGGTCGGGTCCGTCGTCCGCACGCGCCGCGGTTGCCCTCTTCGCGCCACGCGTCTGTCACAACCCGCGTCCCGCCACTCTCCCGCCCTTGCAACTTCTGGAGCCTTTGGTATCTTGCCCGACTCGATTTTCCGGACCGCTGTACCCACGAATCGGTAACTGCTATGGCTCGCGTCTGCTACTTCACCGGCAAGAAGACCACCTTCGGCAACCAGATCACGCACCGCGGCAAGGCCAAGTACCTCGGCGGCGTCGGGACGAAGGTCACCGGCATCACGGCCCGGAAGTTCCGGCCGAACATCCAGCGCGTGCGGGCCGTGATCGACGGGCAGATCGTCCGGATCAAGGTCAGCACCAAGGCCCTGAAGAACGGCCTGATCGTCAAGCCGACGAAGCGCACCTGGCGTAAGCCGGCCGAGCCGGCCGCCGCGGCGGCCTGAGCCGTCGGCCAGAGATTCGGGCGGGTACCGCCCGGCCGCAATATCGAACACAGCACAACCACCCGCGGGCTCACGC
>JAQGHJ010000758.1 GCA_028288905.1 Phycisphaerales bacterium
GCCCCCCGCGCCGGCGTCGTCCGACGCGGGCCGGGGCCCCGCGGGCGCGGCGTGGGGGGCGTCCGGGTTCGCCTTGGCCGGCGTGTCGAGCCCGGTCCGGGCGATCGCGTTGTGCAGCGTCGCGTGCAGGTCCAGCTCGCTGACCGGGTCGCCGAACTCGTACGGCTTCGTCCCCTCGATCCGCTCGCCGCCCTGGCCGGCCGTCACCTTCTCGTGCCCGTCCCGCTGCCCGCGGCTGAGGTTGGCGAACACCTCGGCCAGCGCCTTCTGCTGCATCCGCCCGACGGCCCGGGGGGTGAGCCGGAGCTTGCCCTTACCGTCCTTGTCGATCAGCCCCTCCTGGAGCATCTTCTCGAGCAGCTCGGACTGCTCCGGGTCCTTCGGGTTCTGCATCATCTGCTGCAGGGCCTTCATGGCCTGGTCGCCGTACTGAAGGATGAAGTCCATCAGCTGGTCGAACCCGAAGAGCGAATCTTGGGTCGGGAACTCCTGCCCGTCGAACTCGCCGTAGAAGTACTTCATCGACCCGGATTGTAGCCGGGGCGGGCGGGGGAAGTGGGGAGTGTCGGAGTTTCAGAGTATCGGGGTGGAGGTGTAGGCCGCAGGGTTGCGGATCGCTGCGACGCGGCGGGACGATGGCTTCGTCTTCGGCACCCCTATCCGACACGTCCCCACCCCGACGCTCCCTCCCTATTTATCCAGCGCCCGCCGCGGCCCCGACGTTCCGGTCAGCGTCACCGCCTGTTTGCCGACGGCGACGGTGATCGAGATCGGGACCCGCTGGACGGCGGCCAGCCCGTCGGCGTCCGTCCCGACGACGGCCGGGCCGAACGTGGCCGCCTTGATCTTGCCGGCCAGCTGGTAGACGGTCCCGGCCCCGGTGCCGTACGTGACCTGGAGCGTGAGCCGCGCGGTGGCCGCGTCGTACTTGTACCGGCGGGAGATCTCGTTCGGCTCGGCCGACCCGGGTGGGCGGACGATGTCGACGTACGTCCCCAGCGCGTCGCACGATACGGCGTCGGCCCGGCGGATCTCGGCCTCGACCTGCCCGAGCGACACCCGGGCCGTGTGGGCCGCCTTCGAGAAGTCCGCGTTCGCCTGCACGGACGCCGACGACGCGACGAACGCCATCGACGTCGCCGTCAGCAGCAGCGACGTGATCCCCAGGCTGATCAGCAGCTCGACCATGCTCAGGCCGGACCGGCGCGTCCGGGCGGCACGGGCGAGGTTGAACGGTCGGCAGGGCATGTTGCTCACGGCGGCACCTCGAGGTAGCTGGCCAGGTCGAGCACGAGCCGGCTCCCGGCGTACAGCCCGGGGATCGTCCCGCCCCCGCCGGCGAACGTGATCTGCCCGCCGCCGACCATGTTGAAGCTCGTGTCGGCCAGGTTGATGAGCGACCCGTTGATCGTCCCCCGGTACCCGTTGGAGATGTCGAACTTGCTGGCGACCATCGTCCCGTTGAACGTCCGGGCGCCGCCGGCGAGCACGACCGGGTAGTTCGGGGCGAGCACCAGGGCCCCGGCCAAGTCCTTCAGGTCGTCCAGCCGCTCGGCCGCCCAAACGGCCGGCGTGAAGTTCGCGGCCGACAGCGCCTCGACCCCGTCCACCCGCACCCCGTTGTCTAGCGTGATCTGGTTCGACGCCATCGCGACCGACGCGTTGCCGTCCGTCACGATCACGCCCGTGACCGTGACCCCGCCGCCGAACGTTACCTTGTTCGGGCTCTCGACGAAGATCACCCCGTTCAGCTTGATCGCGTTCCCGAACGACGTGTTCGCGTTCGCCTTGATGCGGATGTTCGTCAGGGTCGCGGTGGCGGGGATCGAGGTGGTGGCGGTGATCACCTTCGGCCCCGTCGTGCCGGCGGCCGGGACGAACGCCTCGAACGCCGACCCGTCGACCACCGGGAACGACGGCATCGGCGTGTTCGGGACGATCTGCCCGGCCACGGTCGCCCCGTTCGTGATGACGGGGGCCTTCGGGTTCGCGGTGTAGAAGAAGTTCTGCTCGATCTTCGTCCCGCCGCTCATGGTCAGCGGGGCGACGCCGGCCTGGGCGGTCGCGACCGTCACGTCCCCGCCGGCGATCTGGGCACCGTTGCTCAGCACGACCGGGCTGCGGGTGAGGACCCCGGCCCCCGGGGCGGTCCAAGCCAGCTTCCGCGGCACGTACGTCAACTGGACCGCCCGGGCGATCGGTTCGGCCGCCCGCGCCCGGCCGTAAGCCGTCAACGTCACGTTCGACCCGGCGCGGGTGAGCACCGCCCGGGTCTGCCCGGCGACGCCGCCGAGCGACATCCAGCCGTAGGTCGGGCCGGCGGCCGTCCCGGTCGTGCCGGGGATGCAGATGACGTCGTTGCCCGACGCGTCGGTGAACCGGGTCGGGTCCCGCCCGCCCATGTTCGTCGTGCCGGCGAGCTGGGCCGAGAGCTTGGCGTACATCTGCCCGAACGCGGTTGCCGGGTCGGGGTCCGGCGTCAGGTTCATCAGGTTGACCTGCCGGCGGGCGAACTGCAGCCCGCTCTCGGCCGCCATTTGGCTCTCGGCCACGACCCGGTCGTTCCGGCTCATCTGGGCCGTCATCGTCGTGGCCGCGAAGAACCCGATCGCCAGGGCGGCGAACAGGATCAGGTACAGCATCGCGATGAGCGACGCGACGCCGCGGCGGGGGCGGGCGTTTAGACCCGTACACGCGCGACCGCGAAGCTCGGGGTGAATCTTTGAACTTCGGATGAGGCACATGGGCCACGTCTTTCCGAAAACGCTCCCCCCTCTCCTTCGTGAGAGGGGGTGGGGGTGAGGGTGAACGTCGGGGCGGCCTCGGACTCGCGGAGCCACCCGGCCCGATCGCTCGGGGCCGCCTCGACGCTCACCCTCACCCGCCGCGGCTTCGCCGCGACGACCTCTCCCGGAGGGAGAGGTGAACTCAAACGCCCGGCGCGGCGGGGCGGCGGTGCCGGCCCTTCGTCAGTCCGCGTTCGGGGCACACGCGATCCAGGCGGTCTGGTAGACCACCTTCTTGTTGTGCTCGATCGTCACGGTCACCCGGGCCGTCCGGACGGACGTCGTCCGCGGCACGGCCGTCGCGTAGTTGGTCTCGGACACCGGCTGCACGTCGACCTTCTGGGCCCACGTCGCCATCGACGCGATCGGGGTCCGCGCCCCGTTCAGCGGCGGGTCGAACGCCTGCCCGTCGAGGTCCAAGAGGTTGTCGTACGCGGCGACCGTCGCCTCCCGGCTCACCCACTGGGTCGGCGACTGCGGGTCGTAGAACGCCAGCCCGAGCGAAATCTCTCGGACGTTGTTCGCCAGTTGCACCGCCGTCGTCAGCTCGTTGCCGGCCGCGTTCGACACCGTGCCGGCGGCCAACAGTTGCAGCGTGGCGACGACTCCGAACCCGATCACCATCGTGACGAACGCGGCCTCGATCAGCGTGAACCCCCGCCGGCCGGCCCGCCGGAGACGCGGGAGGCGGTCTGGCGGCGAACGGCGCCGCGAGGCGGTCCAAGATGAGAGCCGCATGAGAGCCACATCTGGATATCGGATGCGGCGGAGGGGGGGTCAAATAGGGCGGGCTGAGCCGGTGAGGCGGGCGGGGCAGGAAACGGGCTTTCACGGAGGTTCGGCGGACCTCACCGACGCGCGGCCGAGGCCGCGGCCACCCGCGGCTTGTCACACTGACAGGATGTGTTGGGGTAGCGGGCGTGCCCGCCCGACTCGCCGCGCACCCTCCGAGCCGAGCGAAGAATGGCTTCCACGCAGCGCCCGGAGGAAGTGGCAAGTTCGGTCGAAGCGGCCCCGCCCGTCGTCCCGGCCGGTGGCCGGCGTCTCAGAATTTCATCGCCCGTCGGGACCCGGCCGCACCGTTCAAGGTGACCGAGCTGCGGCCGACCTGGACCGTCAGGGCGATCGGCAGCCGCTGGACGACCGTCGCGTTGTTCGCGTCCACGCCCGTCTGGGCGGGGCCGAACCGGGCGGCCGCCACGTTCCGGACCATCGTGTAGGTCGGGCCCGCGGTCCCGTCGAGGTGGTAGACGGTCAGCGTCACCCGCCGGCCGGCCGGGTCGTACCGGTACCGGCGGTACGCCTCGTCCGGGTCCAGCACCTCGGTCGGGCGGATCACGTCGAAGTAGTCGTCGGCCCCACCGGCGTCGCACCGGAGGGCGTCCGACCGCCGGCACTCGACCACCATCTGGTTTACCGTCACCCGCGCCGCCTGGGTGGCCCGGAAGAACTGGTCGTTCGTCTCGACCGCGTCGGCCGACGCGACGAACGCGGTCACCACTCCGGCCAGCAACATCGTCGTGATCGAGACGCTGATCATCAGCTCGACCATCGACAGCCCGCGCCGCGTCCGTAGGCGACGGCAGTAGGCAGTACGCAGTAGGCGGTAGGCAGAGGTGAAAGTTGACATGTCCCGCTCCCGATGCGTTCAACTGTCTGCCTACTGCCTACTGCCTACTGCCTACTGCCTACTGCCTACTGCCTACTGCCGCCCCTCACTCCATCGGCAGCTCGACGTACGTGTCCGGCAGCGGCGCGAACTTCGTGCCGAAGGTGACGCCGGTCGGGTAGTTGCTCGTCCCGGTGCTGGCAATCACCACCTCGGAGCTGCCGCCGACGTCCATCTGCACGTCGGCCAGGTTGATCACCGACCCCTTCACGGTCCCGCCGGCGTTGCCCCAGAACTTGATCCGGCTGGCCATGATGTGCCCGCTGACCGAGCTGAAGCTGCCGCTGAACGACACGTCGTACCCGGGGGCCAGCACGAACGCCCCGGTTAGGTTCCGCAGCCCGCCGTAGCTCGCCGGGAGCGTCTCGACCCCGCGGACGGTCACGTTGCCGGTGAAGTTCAGCGCGTTCTTCGCCAGGTCCATCGTCGCCCCGTTCTCGACGACGACCACGCCCTGGATGTCGACGTTCCCGCCGAAGTCGATCACGTTCGGAGCCTTCACGAACAGCACGCCCCGGATCGTCGTGCCGCCGTTGAACTTCGGGTTCGTGTTGGGCGCGATGTACACGTTGTCGAGCGTCTTGCCGCCCGTGTACTTGGTGGTCGCGTACGCCGCGTACGCGGTCGTGTCGATGTCCGGGAAGTCCGGCTCCTTCACGCCCTTGTGGATGTGGTCGGCGATCTGGGCGTAATTGCTCGTCCCGCCGATCGTCGCGCCGGAATAGCTGACGCTCGCGTTCGGGTTGACGATGCTGATGTCGCCGGACACCTCCTTGCCGCCCACCACGACTGGCGTCGGGTCGGTCATGTTCGTCGACAGGATGCTGCCGCGGGCCGGGTCGCCCTGGCCGATGATCCGCGCCGCGCCGCTCGTGACGATCTTCCCGCGGGAGGCGACGCCGTAGTCGAACAGCGCGCTGGCCCGGGGGGCCTTCTGGAACTGGAGCCGGACCGTGCGGGTGACGGCAGCGTCCGGCCCGGCCCCGACGACCGTCAGGATCAGGAACGTGCCCGACTGGGTGACGGTCCCGCGGAACCGCTGCCGCCCGGCGGCGTCGAGCGGCACCCACCCGGTCGCGCTCGGGACGGCGACGGCCCCGGCGGCCAGGGCGACGGTCTTGCCGCCCATGTTCGCGGTGCCGTTCAGCAGCCGCCCGAGTTCGGCGGCGCAGGCGGACAGCAGGTTCGCGTCCGGGGTGCTGGCCGGCAGGTCGACCGCCCCGAGCTGGTACCGCATGAACGCCAGCCCGCCCTCGGCCGCGAGCTGGGCGTCGGCCGCCACCCGCTCGTTCCGCGACACCTGCACGGACATCGTCGACCCGGCGTAGAACCCGATCGCGAGCACCGAGAACAGGATCAGGAACAGCATCGCCAGGAGCGACACCACGCCCCGGCGAGCGCGGGGGCGGCGGGAGGACGGCGATCGACCGGGATTGTTACGCATGACGTCAAGCCCTCGGCTTCCCCTCGACCCACACGGTTCCCCGGCCGCCCGTCGCTACTACACCCGAACACCGCGACGCCGCCCGCTCACCCCGGGCTCGGCCCGACAACGAGCCACGTCGCGGTGTGGACGACCTTCCCGTTCAGCAGGATCTCGACCGTCACGCGGGCGGTCGGCACGGTGATGTCGTTCGGCCGGACCGCCGTGACCGCGTCGGGCGACACTGTTCGGACCGTCACCCGCTGGGCCCAGTTCGGGTACCCGGCGATCGGCTGGCGGCGGACGTCGAGCGGGGGGCTGAACGTCTGGCCGTCGAGGTCGGCGACGTCGTCGTACGCGGCGACCGTCGCCTCCCGGGTCGACCACTGGGTCGGGGCGGCCGGGTCGGCGTACGCCAGCCCGAGCGAGATCTCGTGCACGTTGTTCGCGAGGTTCACCGCGACCGTCATCTGGTTGCTGGCCGCGTTCGACACGGTGCCGGCCGCCAGCAGCTCCATCATCGCGATCACGCCGACCCCGATGATCATCGTCACCCACGCGGCCTCGATGAGCGTGAACCCGCGGCCGCGGGCGGCGGAAGGCGGGCGGCGGCGGGGCCGGTCAGCGGGGGTCTTCGGTATCACGCTCGGACATCGGATACGTCGGGCCGGGCGTCAAGGAACTCTTGAGGCGGCGGCAGGCGAGGCGTTGACCGGCCGCCGTCGCGACCGGTAAGGTCGGTGTCCACAGCCAACGCGCGATGAGACCCGGTCGGTGGCGGCCGTAGCCCTTCCGCCCAACCGCCCC
>JAQGHJ010000768.1 GCA_028288905.1 Phycisphaerales bacterium
GGGGCGGTGGTTACGACGCCCCCCCGCCGCGGCCGTCGTACAACCGCGGTGCCCCGCCGCAACGCGGCCCGGCCCCAGCCCCGGCCGCTCGCCAAGCCGCCCCGCCGGCCCAGCAGGCCGAGCCGCCGTTCGGCGACGAGCAGCAGTTCAAGGACGACGATATCCCGTTTTAAAAACAGTCCTTTGTCATTGGTCCTTGGTCCTTTGTCCTTGGCGGAGCCCAGCCGGCACCGCGGGTTGAAGGTTCAGCCGAAGGACAACGGACAAAGGACCCATGACAAAGGACTAACCCAATGCCCAAGACCGTTAAGCTCCTCCTGAAGGAATCGATCCGCAACGTCGGCCGCGTCGGGGACGTGGTCGAGGTGTCGGCCGGGTACGCCCGGAACTATCTCGTGCCGCACGACTTGGCTGTCCAGCCGACGCCGAACAATGTGAAGAAGGTCGAGGAGAAGAAGAAGGAGATCGAGAAGATCGAGCGGGAGCGGCGCGAGCAGCAGGCCGCCCTCATCGGTCGGCTCGCCGGCGTCGAGGTCATGCTCGAGCGGCGGGCGAACGAGCAGGGCCACCTGTACGGTGCCGTCTCGGCGACCGAGGTCGCCAAGGGCCTGCAGGCCCAGGGCTTCAACATCGAGCCCGAGGACGTCAACCTGCCCGGGAAGCTCGACCGGATCGACACCTACCAGGTCGTCATCCGCTTCGCTGAGGATCTCCAGGGCGAGGTCAAGGTTTGGGTCAACCCGGACCCGGACAGCAAGGCCGCCATCGACGCCTACGCCAAGGCGCAGGCCGTCGAGACGCCGGAGACCCCGGACGACGCCGCCGGGGCCTGAGCTTCGACCGACAATGCTCAATTGAAGTCCGCGCCCGCGACAGCGGGCGGTGGATGACCTGTGCAAGACCCGTCCTTCCCGCGCCTTTGTCGCGGGAAGGACGGGTCTTGTGCTTTACCGTCCCGTAACGCCGATACCTCAGGGTCGCGATCGCCCCGCCGGCGGTCTGACGCGTCGGCCGGGCAACGCTTCACGGCGGCGTCCGGTTCGCGTAATGTTCGGCGGTCGGTTGAGGGGTCGAGGGACGGAGAGACGTTGCCATGACGCAGTTGATGGACACCGCGATCGCCCGCCAGTTCGAGCGGCTGCCGCCGCACTCGGCCGAGGCCGAGATGTGCATGATCGCGTCCATGATGCTCGACAAGGAGCTGATCGGGCAGGTCGTACAGGTGTGCCGCAGCGAGGACCTGTTCCAGGCCGATCACCAGATCATCTTCGACTGCCTCGTGAAGCTGTACGAGCAGAACCGCCCGATCGACGCCGTCATCGTCCGGGAGGAGTTGGCCAAGCGGGCGCTGCTCGACGAGATCGGCGGCACCGCGTACCTCGCCCAAGTGATCGGTACCGTCCCGTCGGCCGCCCACGGGGCCCACTACGCCGCCATCGTCCGGGAGAAGAGCCTGCTCCGGCAGCTGATTACGGCCAGCAACGACATCCTCCGCGACGCCTACGGCCCCCAGGAGACGGCCGAGATCGTGCTGGACAAGGCCGAGAAGCGGATCTTCGAGATCGCCCAGCGGAAGGTCGGGAACGCGATGGTCTCGATGGAGTCCGTGCTCCACGAGGTGTTCGAGACGATCGAGAACCGCGGCCAGCGGGGCGTCGAGACCGGGTTCTACGAACTCGACGACATGATGAACGGGCTGCAGAACGGCGAGCTGGTCATCGTCGCGGCGCGGCCCAGCATGGGCAAGACCGCCTTCGCGATGAACGTGATGGAGCACATCGCCGCCGATAGCCGGCTGCCGGTGGCGGTGTTCTCGCTCGAAATGAGCAAGCAGCAGCTCGCGCAGCGGATGCTGTGCAGCCGGGGGCAGATCGATGCCCACAAACTCCGCAAGGGGCTGCTGCAGAGCCACGAGTACGCCCACCTGGCGAACGTGGTCGGGGAGCTGGCCAAGGCCCCGATCTGGGTCGACGACTCGCCGGGGCTGACCGTGCTGGACCTGCGGGCCAAGGCCCGGCGGCTCAAGCTCCAGCAGGACATCAAGTGCATCATGATCGACTACATGCAGTTGATGGACAACCCGGGGGTCGAGAGCCGGCAGCAGCAGATAAGCGAGATCAGCCGGGGCATCAAGGCCGTCGCCCGCGAGCTGAACGTGCCGGTCATCTGTTTGTCACAGCTGAACCGCGGCAGCGAGAACCGGGACGGGCACCGGCCGCGGATGAGCGACCTGCGCGAGTCGGGCAGCATCGAGCAGGACGCGGACGTGATCGCCCTGCTGCACCGGGAGGACTACTACCGGATGAGCGAGCCGGACTTCCAGCCGGACAACATCGCCGAGGTGATCATCGCCAAGCAGCGGAACGGCCCGACCGGGACGGTCAAGCTGGCGTTCATGAACAAGACGACCCGGTTCGAGAACCTGTCGACGCAGAGCGACCCCTTCTGACCCGAGTAAGCGGGGAGCTGCCCACGAATCAACACGAATGGCCACGAATGATGAGGACGTTCCTCATTCGTGGCCATTCGTGTTGATTCGTGGGCGGCTTGGTCAGGGGCGCCAGGCGGTTCATTGCCGGCGGTGGCGGAGTCGGCGGTAGATCAGCAGGTCGGCCAGCACGATGGGTAGGACGGCCGCCGCGACCAGGGCGAGGCCGGACGGGCGGCGGGTCTTGCGGGCGGCGGCCACGAGGGCCGCCCCGTCCAGCAGGTCGCCGGCGATGCGGGCCCGGACGCCGGCCGTGGGGTCGGGGTGGGCGAGCAGGTCGATGCCGTGCATCACCTCGCGGACGCCGAGGGCCCGGATGACGCCGGTCGTCTGTTCGCTTTCG
>JAQGHJ010000777.1 GCA_028288905.1 Phycisphaerales bacterium
GTCCGGGCGGGGGCCGCGGACAAAAAGTTGGACGTCTACTGGCTCGACACCGAGGGCGGCGGGGCGACGCTGCTCGTCACCCCGGCCGGCGAGTCGGTGCTGATCGACGCCGGCAACCCGGGCAAGCCCGGCGAGGACCGGCCGCGGGACGCCGGGCGGATCTTCGACGTCGCGTCGAAGGCGGCCGGGCTGAAGAAGATCGACTTCCTCGTCACCACGCACAACCACGTCGACCACTTCGGCGGGGCGGCCGACCTGTCGGCGATGATCCCGATCGGTGCCGTGTACGACAACGGCGAGTTCCCCGGCGGGCACGAGCGGCCGAGCAAGGAGTACCTGGCGTTCAAGGCCGACCGGCGGGCGGTGCTGAACCCGGCCGACGCGCTGCCGGTGAAGAACCTGGCCGACCCGGCTGCCCCGAAGCTTTCGATCACCTGCGTCGGCACCCGCAAGCAGGCGATGCAGCCGCCGGCCGGTGCCGCCGCCGCCGTCTCGACAACCCCGGCCGACGCTGCCGCGCCGCGCCGCAAGGCCGAAGACTACTCGGACAACGCCAACAGCATCGTGCAGGTCGTGCGGTTCGGCCCCTGGGCGATGTACGTCGGCGGGGACGTGACCTGGAACGTCGAGGAGAAGCTCGTGCGGCCAGTCAACCTGATCGGCCACGTCGACGTGTACCAAGTCACTCACCACGGGCTGGACGTGTCGAACAACCCGCTGGTGCTGCAGGCCTGCCGGCCGACGGTCGCGGTGATTCCGAACGGCCCGACGAAGGGGGCGATGCCCGAGACGGTGGCCACGCTCCGGGCGACCGACTCGATTGTCGGAATCTACCAGTCGCACAAGATCCTCCGCCCGAAGGACGCGAAGGACAACGGCCCCGACGAGTTCATCGCCAACCAAGGCGGCGGCGGGTCGGATGGAAACTTCATCCGGTGCAGCGTCGACCCGGACGGCAAGGCGTACGTCGTGGCCGTGCCGGCGACGAAGCACGAGCAGCGGTACGAGACGAAGGTGAAGTAGCCAGCCCGTCGATCCAGAATCCACCACGAAGGCACGACGCCACGAAGGGGGATGGCGACACGGGGCAATACGGTGATCCCCCGTCTCGCGTTCCCCCTTCGTGGCGTCGTGCCTTCGTGTTAAGACCCGCACGTCGAGCCGCGCCTGGCGCGGCAACATCGGATACGAAGGAGTCGCACCGCACATGCCGCACGTTTCCGTCGCCGACGCACTGAAGGGGACCCCGGGGCCGGACGCCGAGGTGACCGTCAAAGGGTGGGTCCGCACCCGCCGGGACTCCAAGGGCGGGTTCTCGTTCGTGGCCGTCAACGACGGCAGCAGCTTCGACTCGGTGCAGGTGGTGGCCGCCAAGGAGCTGCCGAATTACGCCGGGCAGGTGATGCACCTGACCGCCGGGTGCTCGGTCGTCTGCACGGGCAAGCTCGTCAGGAGCCAGGGGAAGGGGCAAGCGTTCGAGATCCAGGCGTCGGCCGTCGAGGTGGTGGGAACGGTCGACGACCCGGACACGTACCCGATCTCGCCGAAGCAGCATTCGTTCGAATACCTGCGGGAGGTCGCGCACCTGCGGCCGCGGACGAACACGTTCGGGGCCGTCGCCAGGGTGCGGCACACGCTGGCGAACGCCGTCCATCGGTTCTTCCACGAGAACGGGTTCCTGTGGGTGCACACGCCGATCATCACGACGAGCGACGCCGAGGGGGCGGGGCAGATGTTCAAGGTGAGCACGCTGGACGCCGCCAACCCGCCGCGGACGCCGAGCGGCACCGTCGACTACGCCAAGGACTTCTTCGGCAAGCCAGCCAGCCTGACCGTTAGCGGGCAGTTGGACGTCGAGACGTACTGCATGGCACTGAGCAAGGTGTACACGTTCGGCCCGACGTTCCGGGCGGAGAACAGCAACACCCCGCGGCACCTGGCCGAGTTCTGGATGATCGAGCCGGAGGTCGCGTTCGCCGACCTGGCGGCCGACGCGGACCTGGCCGAGGCGTTCCTGAAGTCGATCTTCAAGACGCTGCTGAATGAGCGGCCGGAGGACATGAAGTTCTTCGCCGACCGGATCGATAAGGGGTGCATTGCCCGGCTGGAGGCGTTCGTCGACAGCAGCTTCGAGCGGGTGACCTACACCGACGCGATCGCGATTCTGGAAAAGGCGGCGGCCGGCGGGAAGAAGTTCGAGTTCCCCGTGTCCTGGGGCATGGACCTGCAGACCGAGCACGAGCGGTACCTGACCGAGGAGCACGTCGGCCGGCCGGTCGTGGTGATGAACTACCCGAAGGACATCAAGGCGTTCTACATGCGGCTGAACGACGACGAAAAGACCGTCGCCGCCATGGACGTGCTGGCCCCCGGCATCGGCGAGATCATCGGCGGCAGCCAGCGGGAGGACCGGCTGGACGTGCTGGACCGGCGAATCGTCGAGATGGACATGGACCCGGCCGCGTACTGGTGGTACCGCGACCTGCGGCGGTACGGCTCGGTCCCTCACGCCGGGTTCGGGCTCGGGTTCGAGCGGACGATCATGTACGCGACGGGGATGCAGAACGTCCGGGACGTGATCCCGTTCCCGCGGACGCCGGGGCACGCGGAGTTCTGACCTGTGTGGGGACAACGCGAGAAGCCCGACTCGAAATCGGACCGTCCCTTGTCATGCCAGAGCGCAGCGAAGGATCTCGGGCCGGCACAACCGCCAGTTGGCTGCACTTCCGGCCGGAGATCCTTCGCTGCGCTCTGGATGACAAGAGGCAGCGCCCTTGCGGCCGATCGACGGCGTCGGCTCGCCGCTTGGTCCCTCGTCCCGAAGTGGACCTTTTCTGCGGGCCGTTGGCTACTGCCCTCACCGCTTACTCACCCGCTCCTCGAAGTCCTCGAACAGCAGCCGCTCGCCGGCCGCCTCCAGGAGGGCGTGGCTGACGCTGTGGTCGAAGCTGAAGACGACGACCCGCTTGCCGAACTGTTCCTTGGCGATCTTTACGGCCGGCAGGAAGTCTTGATCCCCGGTGGTGACGACGACCACGTCCACGTCGGGCCGGGACGCCTGCCAAACGAGGTGGGCAGCCAGGTCGACGTCCACCCGCCGCTGGCGGTGGTCGCCGGCCGACGCGGCCCCGCCCATCGGGTGCAGGCAGACGGTCATCCCCAGGTGCCGCATGGCGGCGTAAAAGCCCTGCAACCCCGGCGGGATGCCGTACGCCTCGTCGTAGCCGTTGAACAGGAACGTTCGGACGGACGAGCCGGGGACCTCGTTCGAAGTGGAGCCACCGGCCGGGCCGGCTCCGTCGGTCGGTTCGCCGGCGTCGGCCCAGCGGGCGTCGGCCGGGCCGGCATCGATCGTCGGCCCGAACCGCTCGGCCAGCACGGCCCGGGCGGCCGCGTAGTCGATCTTGAACCGGCCCTTGCCGGCCGTCTTGACGACGTACCCCATGTCCACGAGCCACGCGGCGTTCGGCACGGTTCCGCTCCTTGATCCCCCGTCGCCCGCCGGCACCCTTGCGGCGGCCGGCCGGGTTCCCTAGTCTCCCCTGTTCGCGCCCGCCCGACGACCGGGCCGGTCCGGCACGCCCGGTTGACGACGAAGGCTTCGCGATGACCCCCCCCAGCACCAGCAGCTACAACCTCACCCACCTCCAGCAGCTCGAGGCCGAGAGCGTCCACATCATCCGCGAGGTGGCGGCCGAGTTCCAGAACCCGGTCATGCTCTACTCGGTCGGGAAGGACTCGGCCGTCATGCTGCGGCTCGCCCAGAAGGCGTTCCACCCGGGCCGGCTGCCGTTCCCGCTGCTGCACGTGAACACGACGTGGAAGTTCCGCGACATGATCGCGTTCCGCGACCGGTACGTGAAGGAACTGGGACTCGACCTGATCGAGCACATCAACAAGGACGGGATCGCGGCCGGGGCGAACCCGTTCGACTGGGGGTCGAACAAGTTCACGACCGTCATGAAGACCGAGGGGCTGAAGCAGGCGCTGAACGCCGGCGGGTTCGACGCCGCGTTCGGCGGGGCCCGGCGGGACGAGGAGAAGAGCCGGGCGAAGGAGCGGGTCTACAGCTTCCGGGACAAGCACCACCAGTGGGACCCGAAGAACCAGCGGCCGGAGCTGTGGAACCTGTACAACGGGAAGGTGAACAAGGGCGAGAGCATCCGCGTGTTCCCGCTCAGCAATTGGACCGAGCTGGACGTCTGGCAGTACATCTACCTCGAGAACATCCCGATCGTCCCGCTGTACTTCGCGGCCGACCGCCCGGTCGTGGTCCGCGACGGCACCCTGTTCATGGTCGACGACGACCGCATGCGGCTGCTCCCCGGCGAGGTGCCGCAGACGAAGCGGGTGCGGTTCCGCACGCTCGGCGACTACCCACTGACCGGGGCCGTCGAGAGCGACGCGACCACGCTGCCGGAGATCATCCAGGAGATGCTCGTGGCGCGGAACAGCGAGCGGCAGGGGCGGATGATCGACCACGACGAGGCGGGGTCGATGGAGCAGAAGAAGCGGGAGGGGTACTTCTGAGGAAACGCTGAACTGGGAACGGTGAACGATGAACGGGGGAACACGCTACGGCGGGGCTGCCGGAGATCGAGGCGCGGGCGTTGGAGTACGCGGTGCGGGCCGTGAAGTTATTCCGGCACCTGCGATCCAAGAAGGACGACGTGGCGACGGTTTTGGGCAAGCAGTACCTCCGGTCCGCGACATCGATCGGTGCGAACTTGGTCGAGGCGAGGAGCGGCGAGTCCCGTGCCGACTTCGATCACAAGTGCGCGATTTCCCAGAAGGAGACGCGCGAGTGCCTGTACTGGCTTCAGCTAATCTCCAGGGTGGATCTCGTGCCGGCCGATCAACTCGCACCGTTGGCCCGCGAGACCGAATAATTGTTGGCGGTGATCACCGCCATCATACGGAAGACGAAATCGAATACGAAGAAGCGACAGCCCGGGATCGGACGTTCGTCGTTCACCGCTCCCAGTTCGGCGTTTCTGCCCCGTCAGGTGTTCCATGATCGACGCGACCGCCCTGAAGTCCGAGGATATCCACGCCTACCTCGCCCGCCACCAGCAGAAGGAGCTCCTGCGGTTCCTCACCTGCGGCAGCGTCGACGACGGCAAGTCGACCCTGATCGGCCGGCTGCTGCACGACACGAAGGGGATCTACGAGGACCAGCTCGCGG
>JAQGHJ010000783.1 GCA_028288905.1 Phycisphaerales bacterium
GCCCGGTACGTCGAGACGGGCCGGCTCGCCCACGCCGTCGCCGCCGGCGCCCTTTGCGGGCTAGCCCTGGGCATGGTGCTGTCGGCCCTGCCGGTGTTCGCGGTCCTGCCGGGGATGGTGATGCTGCGGCGGCCGATGGGGTGGGGCGACCGGGCGCGGGTCGCCCTGTTCGCCGGGTTGGTCGGGCTCGTCGCGTACGCGGCGACGAACCCGTACGTGCCGTACCACCTGCTGGCCGCCGCCCGCGGGGCGCGGACGCCGCTGACGTCGAACGTCGGGAACTCGACGGCATTCTATTCGGCCGGCCGGCCGGTCGAGGGCGCATTGAACGCCGCCCGCCTGGCGGTGGCCGGCACGTCGCCCGCCCTGGCGGCCGTCGGGGTTCTGGGGCTCGTCGTGCTCGGGGCCCGGGCGGTACGCCACCGAAACGACGCTTCGCCCGACGCCGTCCGCCGACGGGCTCACGGACTGCTGCTCGGGCTGCCGGCGCTGTTGACCGCGGCCCAGGCGGCCCTCGTCGGGGCCGGCAAGCCGGGGGAGTTCGGGCGGTTCCTGCTGCTGACGGACGTGTTTTTAGCCGTCGAGGCGGTCGCCCTGATCCACACCTATCTCCGGGTCACGGGCGTGGCAGCGCTGGCGTACGCGGCCGTGCTCGGGTGGACGGCGGCGGGTGGCGGCCGGTACGCCGCCGGGTTCGCCCGCGACGCCAAGCCGCAGACCTCCCGCCTTGCCGCCGCTTGGTCCATCGAGGCCGGCCGGCGGGCGGGCACGATCCGGCGGGTGTTGGTGACGGCCGAGCCCGCGCCGTACGCGGCCCCGCCGGTCAACCTGTTCGACCTGCCGGTCGTGCTCGTGCCGAAGGGTACTGACCCGGCCACGTTCGCCGCACCGGGGGACGCGGTGGTGTCGGTCGACGAGGGCGGCACGCCGATCAGTTGGGCGGACAAGCCGGTACGGGTGGCGACCGACCGATAGGCGCGGGGCGGCAATCCGTCCCGGCCCGGATGGGTTCCTGTTCCGAAAACGCCGGCCACCACTTACAATCGCGAAACTCGCGGCCGGCCGGCTCGTCGGCATGCCGCCGCCGCGGGGGCGAAGGAGAACCCATGGTGCTTCATCCGTTGGCCGCCATCCTGTCCGGGGTGCCGGGCGTCCTGTCCCAGGCCCAGCCGGAGTACATCGGCGGCGGCGGGTACGTCAGCATCGTCAAGTCGGTCATCCTGATCGGCGTGCTGCTGCTGTGGTGCAAGCTGCTGGCGTGGTCGAGCGACGACGCCAAGGCCGCCCACCTGCCCCACGCCCAGCTGAACATCGCGAACCTGTCCGGGATGGTGGCGGCGTACGCGATCGTGTTCGCGCTGCCGCTGTCGTTCTTCCTGGTGTTCCCGATCGTCCTGCTGATCCTGGCGGCCGAGGCGGCGGTGTACCTGAAGATGCGGGACAAGGTCAGCGGGCTCGACGACCTCAAGCGGCAGTTCCAGGACTGGAAGAGCGGTCTGAAGCGGGCGAAGAAGGTCGACGCGCCCGGGGCCGTCGTGCTGATGGGCAAGGGCGGCCCGATGCCGGTGCCGGAGGGGACGGCACCCGAGCGGCTGGCGTACGACGCGGTCCAGCTGGCGCTGACCGACCCGCTCCGCAAGGGCGCCGACCAGATCGACCTGACCCCGGCCGCCGACGGCACGCGGGTCAAGTTCCTCGTGGACCTCGTCAGCTACGACCTGCCGACCCCGCTCGACGCCGCGGCCGGGCCGGCCGCCGTCACGTACATCAAGGAGGCGGTCGGGCTCGACCCGGACGAGCGGCGGAAGCCGCAGAGCGGGTCGCTGAAGCTGACGGTCGACGGGGAGAAGCGGGAGGCGAAGGTGCAGTCGGCCGGCACGACGGCCGGCGAGTTCGTGCGGATGGTGATGAACCCGGCCAAGCGGCACGCCCGGAAGCTGTCGGAGCTGGGGATGCCCGACGCCCAACTGGCGACGGTCAAGGGAGCGATCGCCGACCGCTCGGGTGTGGTGCTGGTCGCGACGCCGAAAGGGCACGGGCTGACACAGTTGGCGTACGGGCTGCTCCGCGGGCACGACGCGTTCATGGAGCACCTACAGTCGATCGAGCGGGACGCGGCGGACGGGGCCGAGGGCGTGACGCCCAACCCGCTGGCGGCCGCCGCCCCGCCGGCCGACGAGGCCCAGAAGGTCGACTGGGTGATCAGCCAAGCCCCGGACGTCATCTTTCTGGACAAGATGGAGAGCCCGCAGTCGGCGGCGGCGTTGGTCGCCTACTCGGCCGAGGACAAGCGGGCGTACGTCGGGGTCCGGGCCGGGTCGTCGGCCGAGGCGATCGAGGCGTGGCGGCGGGTGGCCGGGGCCGACCGGTCCGCCACCGACGGGCTGAAGATGGTGATCGCCGGGCGGGTGCTCCGGAAACTGTGCCCGGCGTGCAAGGAGGCGTACTCGCCCGACCCGGACACGCTCCGCAAGCTGAACATGAACCCGGACAAGGTGAAGGAGCTGTTCAAGGCCCGGGAGACGCCAATCCGGGACCCCAAGGGCAACCCGATCCCGTGCGAGTTCTGCCGTGACCTTCTGTACAAGGGCCGGACCGGGGTGTTCGAGGTCCTGACGGTGACGGACGTGATCTTGGCGGCGATCGTCGCCGACGGCCCGCGGCTGGGGGCGAACTTCAAGTCCGCGTTCCGCAAGGGCAAGAACCGGTACCTTCAGGAGGAGGGGCTGGCGCTGGTCGAGGCCGGGGAAACGAGCGTGCAGGAGGTGCTGCGGGTGCTCAAGCCGGCCGACGATTCGGTCCCGGCCGCCGCTCCCGCCGCCCGCCCGCCTTCCGCCCCGCGGCCGCCGTCGTCGGGCG
>JAQGHJ010000784.1 GCA_028288905.1 Phycisphaerales bacterium
AGCCGGCCACGTTCCCGATCGCCGTCGGCGACACGATGGCCAGCGGGTACCAGTACGGGGCCGGCTACCTGTACGAGATCCTCCGCGGCCGCGGGTTGGTGTACGTCGTGCACGGGCAGAACTCCCCCGGCGTCGGCCGGGCGCTGCCGGGCACGTTCCTTGTGTACGCCGGGTGCGAGCCGGACAAGGTGAACGAGGTCGTCGACGTGATCCTGGAGAACATCGCCCGCCTGCAGGGCACCCCGGCCGACGTGAACCCCGACTGGTTCGCCCGGTCGAAGGAGCTGATCGTGGTGGCCGAGGCGCTCGACGCCCAGACGCCGGCCCAGCAGGCGACCCAGGCCGCCCTCGACGAGCTGTACGGGCTCGGGTTCGACTGGCACCGGAAGTTCGCCGGCAGCATCCGCGGCGTCACGCTCGACCAGGTCCGCCAGACCGCCGCCGGCCGGCTGCGGTCGTGCGTGGTGACGGTGTCCACGCCCCGAGTCGACCTCGTGACGGTGAAGCCCGGCCGGCGGGACTACGCCAGCTTCCCGAAGGTCGAGCTGACGCCGCGGGGGATCCAGCACGACACGGGGGGGAAGTGAAGGGGTGAGGGGGAGTGGTGGAGTAGGGAGTCGCGGGGCCCTGGCGCGCTCGCGGCGTCTTGCCTTCCACCTCTCCTCCCGGGAGAGGTCGTCGGGGCGAAGCCCCGGCGGGTGAGGGTGAGCGTCGAACGGGCATCGTGCTATCGGGCCCGGTGGCTGCCGCGTCCGAGGCCGCCTCGACATTCACCCTCACCCCCGCCCTCTCCCGAAGGGAGAGGGGGTCACGGGCCCGGCGCGCTCGCCCACGCGGCTGCCCTAACCTTCAGTCCGCCTTCACGCTCGTCGCTGCTTCCAGCCGACCACCATGCCCGACGCCACCGCCACCATCAACGACTTTCTCGACGCGACGGCCGCCAAGCACCCGACGCCCGGTGGCGGGGCGGTGACCGCCTTGGCCGGGGCGCTGGCGGCCGCCATGGGCGAGATGGTGTTGAACTATTCGGTCGGCCGGAAGAACCAGCCACCGGCCGCCGACGCTGAGCTGCGGCCCGCCCTCGACGCCCTGCACGCCGCCCGAGTTGAGCTGCTCGCCCTGATGGCCGACGACCAAGTGGCGTACGGGGCGCTGACGGCCGCCCGCAAGCTCCCGGACGACGTCCCGGGCAAGGCCGAGCAGGTCGCGGCGTCGCTGGCCGCCTCGATCCGCGGCCCGCAGCGCATGGGCGACGCCGCCGTCGCGCTGCTCGAGGCGTGCGACCGCGTCGTCGACCTCGTGAACCCGTACCTGCTGAGCGACCTGGCCGTCTGCGCGGACCTGGCGATGGCGACCGTCCGGTGCGCCGCCCACAACGTCCGCGTGAACCTGCCCGACGTCGGCGACCCCGCCGAGCGACAGCGGCTCGGCGACGAGACGGAGCGGACCTCGGCCCGCGGTTTGGCCCTGGTCCGCCAGGTCGCCCCGCGGATCTGGGCGCGGGTCGAGCGGGCGGGGGGGTGAGGCGGGCGACGCGGCCGGGTCCGCCCGGCGCTTCCCGCCGCTCCCCGTCCCTTCGCAACCGCGCCGCCGGCCGCTAAGATCCCGCCCCGTGGTTCAGGGACGTGCCGATCCGGAGGGTGGTTGATGGCGGAGGTCGTCGATGCGCCGGCCGCCCCGACTGGGGAACCGTCGGCAACCGGCGTGGCGGTGCCCCCGGTCGTTCCCGTGAACGTCGCCCCGACGAAGCCGGGACAGTGGGCCGTCCCGCGGCCGGCCGGGGTGTGCGCGGTGTCCGGGCGGGCGATCGCCCCGGGCGAGCGGTTCGTCGCCGGCGTCCGGGAGACGCCGGCCGGGATCGAACGGGTCGACGTGGCGGCCGAGCACTGGCCGTCCGCGGGCGCCCCGTCGGCCGCCGCGGCCGCCGCCGGGATCGACCCGGCCGGACTGCTCGCGTCCTGGCAGACCGTCATGCCCCGGCCGGAGGAGAAGAAGAAGCGGTTCGTCGACGACGCCGTCCTGTGCACCCTGTTCGAGCGGCTGGCCGACGCGACAGAACCGGCCAAGCTCAACTTCCGGTTCGTCCTCGGGCTGATCCTGATGCGCAAGCGCCTCGTCCTGTACGACGAGACCCGCCGCGAGGGCGACCGGGACGTCTGGGTCGTCCGCATGCGGGGCAAGCCGGACACGCTCGAGCTCGTCGACCCGAAACTGAACGCCGAGCAGACGCTGGAGGTCAGCGGGCAACTCGGGCAGGTGCTGAACGAGGAGCTGTAGGGGCGGGCGCGGAACGGTGGGTGAGCGTGCCCGTGCTCCGGAACTCTGGTGCCCCGCGCAGCGAAGAGGCAAGCGGTACCTGGCACCCGCTTGCCACTTCGCGGCGCCTCGCGCGACGCTCACCGGATTTTCCCGCGGCGTCCGCCTTTTCGAGCTCGACCCGCTGAACCCGACCGCCCCGTCGCCCGCTGAACCGAGCATGCGAACGTCCCGCGCCATTTCGCTCCTCGGGTCCGGGTTGCTCGTCGTCCTGGCGGGGGCGTCCGGGTGCGGGGCGACGAACCCGGACGCAGGCACGGCGCGGAAGGCCCCGTACGCCGGCCCGACCGACCCGCTGGCGAAGGTGGCGGCCGACATCGACGCCAACAACCAGCAGCTCCCGACGATCTGGGCGAGCCACTACTACGAGGCGACGATCGTCGACCCGACGACGAAGAAGTCGAGCTTCGTGAACGGGACCGGGGCGCTGCTCTACCGCCGCCCGCTCGGGTTCCGGCTCGTCGGCAAGAAGGACGTGGTCGGCGACGTGTTCGAGGTCGGCAGCACGGCCGACCACTACTGGCTCAAGCTCGTCCCGGACCGGGACACGCTCTGGTTCGGCGAGCACAAGTACGCCGGCCGGCCGTGCGTCCAGCAGATCCCGATCCAGCCGAACCTGGTGCTGGAGGTGCTCGGGGTCGGGCTCGTCGGGACGGACCTGATGGCCGCCCCGGCCCCGGTGATGCGGTTCAACCCGGACGCCGACGCGTACATGATGGTGTGGGTGAGCCCGGCCGGCGGCCCGGCGGCGGGCGGCGGGGGCGGCGGCACCGTCGGCACGGGCCCGGCCCGCCTCGCCGCCCAGCGGGAGGTCTGGTACGACCGGGCGACGAAGCTGCCGAAGCTCGTCGTCCTGTTCGACCCCGACGGCCGGCCCGTGCTGCGGGCGAACCTGGACAAGCACAAGCCGGTCGAGGTGGCGGGCGTGCCGGCTGACCGGTGGCCGCGCCTGGCGACGGAGTACAAACTGTACTTCCCGGACACCGGGTCGAAGATGGCGTTTACGCTGGACGAGGTCGCGTTGGACCGCAAGGGCGTCCCGAGCCGCCGGGGGATCGTGTTCCCCGGGGCGACGCCGGACGAGGCCGGGGTTCGCGAGGTTGTGAAGCTTGACAAGAACTGCACCGACTCCAATCGCGCCGCCGACCCAAGCCGCGCCGAATGACCGGGCCGCGCCGCGGCATCCGGCC
>JAQGHJ010000822.1 GCA_028288905.1 Phycisphaerales bacterium
TCATCACACCGATTGTCACGACCGCGCTCGTTCCACGGATAAACACCCCGCATGATCCGCACCAAGATCGTCGCTACGATGGGACCGGCCGTTTCTTCGGTCGACACGCTCCTTGCACTCTTCCAGGCAGGCTGCGACGTCTGCCGGCTGAACTTCTCCCACGGCGATCTCGACCAGCACCTGGCCACCCTCCGGCTCATCCGCGAGGCGGCCGTCCGGTTCGACCACCCGGTCGCCGTCCTCGGCGACCTATGCGGCCCGAAGATCCGGCTCGGCAAGGTGGCCGACGCCGGCGGCACCGGCGGCATGCCGATCGGCGTCGGGGACGACCTCGTCGTCCAGCGGGCCCCGATCCTCGGGGCGAACGGACGGGTCAGCACGATCTACGACCACTTCGTCGACGACGTGCAGGTCGGCGACCGCGTGCTCGTCGAGGACGGGCTGCTCAAGTTCGTCTGCACGGACAAGACCTACTCCGAGCTGAAGCTCAAGTGCACGGTCGGCGGGGTGCTCAAGAGCGCCAAGGGCATCAACCTGCCGCACACGGCCGTCTCCATCCCGTCGATCACCGACCGGGACTGGGAGTGCGTCGACTGGGCGGTCGAGAACGATTTGGACTACCTGGCGCTGTCGTTCGTCCGCCGGCCGGACGACCTCCAGCAGATCCGCCAGCACTTGGCGAACCGCGGGAGCGGGATCAACCTGATCGCCAAGATCGAGAAGGCCGAGGCGATCGGCGTGATCGACGCGATCATCGACGCCAGCGACGGGCTGATGGTGGCCCGCGGGGACCTCGGGGTCGAGATGGACCTGGCCGACGTCCCGATCATCCAGAAGGACCTCGTGCGCCGGTGCCAAGCGGCCGGCAAGCCGGTGATCGTCGCGACCCAGATGCTCCAGAGCATGATCGACCAGCCGAGCCCCACGCGGGCCGAGGTGAGCGACGTCGCCAACGCGATCTGGGACGGGACCGACGCGGTGATGCTGAGCGGGGAGACGTCGGTCGGGAAGTTCCCGGTCGGGGCGGTGCACGTGATGTCGCACGTGGCCGAGAAGACCGAGCAGTACCTGCAGACGCAGCCGGCGGCGGCCGTGTGGGGCGACCGCCGGGGCGGCGGGGTGGCGGGGGCGGCGGCCGCGGGGCCGCGGACGATGCAGATGTCGTCGGCCGTCGCCCGCGGGGTGTGGCAGGTGGCCCAGGACCTGAAGGTGAAGCTCGTCGTCGTCTGGAGCCAGACCGGGGCGACGGCCCGGATCTTCTCCAAGGCCCGGTTCAACGTCCCGGTCGTCGCCCTCAGCAGCGACCACCGGGCGCTTCGGCGGATGGCCCTGCACTACGGCGTCGTCCCGCACGAGATGGCCCCGCCGGACTCGCTGGCGACCCTGATCCGCCAGGTCGACCGGATGGCCCAGGACATGAAGTTCGCCGCCGTCGGCGACCGGGTCGTGATCGCCGCCGGGGCCAGCCTCGGCACCCCGAGCACGATGAACGGCATCGTCATCCACACGATCGGCGAGGTGAGCTGGGGGGCCGGCGGGGCGGCCGACGCGTCCCTGCGGCTCGAGGTCGGGAAGGAAGCCTAGTGGATTGCGGATTGCAGAATTCAGTATGCCGATCGAAAGGCGGGGCGCTCCCGCCCGATCGGCGCGTTGAGCCGCCGCTCGCGGCGTCGCGGACCGACCGGGTTGCGGGTTCCGCAGCCGCCTCGCGACGGACCTCGTTCCGAGCGGGCCGGTTCGGCGCGAGCGCGTTGCTCCTCGTCCCTGCCCTCCTCGCCCCCGGCTGCATCGCCGGCGGCAAGTCCCGCCCGCCCGAGCAGCGGGTGACGTGGGTGCCGAAGGAGCAGGGCGAGCCGCAGTACCACATGGCCCTGCCGGCCGCGGCGACCGTGTCGGGCACGGACTTCGACGCGCTGTGGCAGGCGATCTACCGCGAGACCCGTAACGCCGGGTTCATCCCCGACCGCGAGGACTACCGGCTCGGCGTGTTCACCACCCGCCCGGTCGTGTCCGCGCAGCTGTTCGAGCCGTGGCGGCGGGACACCGGGACGTGGTTCGGGCTCGTCCAGAACACGCTGGCCACCATCCGCCGGACCCTCCGCTGGGACGTCGTCCGGGCCGACGACGGCACGATCACGGCCACCCCGCGGGTGCTGATCGAGCGGTACTCGGTCATCGAGCACCGGGTGACGTTCTCGGCCGAGTACGCCGAGATCTTCGCCCTCACCCGCGAGGAGGCCGAGAACGTCCGCCTGCGGGCGCTGGACCCCGCCGCATTCGTCGCCGACCCGGTCCCGGTGTCGTACTGGTACTCGATCGGGCGGGACCAAGGCTTGGAGGAGCGGTTGGCGGCGGGGGCGCGGGGGCGGGTGCAGTGAGGGGAGGCGAGATCGTTTTGAGCGGTCGTTCGCCACGCACAGGAAGCCGCATCCTCACCTCTCCCTCCGGGAGAGGCCGTCGCGGCGCAGCCGCGGCGGGTGAGGGTGAGCGTAAGGGTGGCCCCGCGCTATGGGGCCAGCAGGCTGGCGAGCACCACGCCGCTTGGTCATTCACCCTCACCCCCGCCCTCTCCCAAAGGGAGAGGTGGCACGGGCCCGGCCAGCCACTGGGCCCGCTCGTCCGCGGCTCGATGGCGATCTTACCGTTGGACGTCCAACGGCCACGGCTCGTGCTCGATCACCCCGTGCTTCGCCGCCAGCCGGTGGAACAGCCGGACCGCCTCCAGTTGCGGCTCGCCGATCTCGAACTTCAGGTACTCGGTCAGGTACTGCCGGGCGATCGCCGCCGGCCAGTGGTGCTCGGGGGCAAAGCGGGCGACGATCGCCTCGACCTCGGCCAGCCCGCGGCGGCGGGCTGCCGTCAGCACGGCCGGCAGATCGCCGAGGTCGGCGTCGGACCGGCCGGCCCAGGCGGCGAACACGAACGGCAAGCCGGTCAGTTCCTTCCACGCTTGACCGAGGTCGAGTTGGTGCGGGAACCCGGCCGGCTCGTCGGTAATCACCTTGTCGCCGATCAGCAGCCGGGGCAGGTCCCGGTCGCGGGCGGCCTCCCCGGCCAAGTCGACGAGCGTCGGCCGGCGGCCAAACCGCTCGGCCAGGATCACCCGGGCCAGCGCGACGGACGTGTGGCTGTCCGTGTCGCACAGCAGGGTATTGATCCGGTCGAGCGGCCGGCGGCCGAACAGGCGGACCGTGAGCGTCGGCCCGTCGCACCCGATCCCGCCGGCCGGGATCAGCCGCAACCCGGGCAGTCGCTGGAGGTCGATCACCGGCAGCAGCGCGACGTCGAACCGCCGGTCGGCTAGGCCGGACAACAGCCGCGACGGCACCTCCAGGTGCAGGCGGACGCGGGGGTCGGCGTCCAGCCCACGGATCAACGGCTTGGCGTTCAGGAAACTGACGCTGCCGACGTGCCAGGGACTACGGTCGGCGGGAAGGGCCGTCGCGGTGTTCACGGAGGAACGATAAGCGACGGTTTCTGCGCGCTCTATCGACTGAAGTTTTTAAAACTTCGATGAGATCGCGAGCGAGGCGGCACGGCGGGCTTCGGTCTATCGGCGAATGTGAGCCTGCCGACCGGGAAAAACTTGACACTGGTTGGGTCAGGGCTACGATGGCGGCCGCACGGAACTCCCCATCCTCCCATAGGTTTGCCGCGTGGCGGCGGGCCGGTCGGGACGAGTGGCGAGCCGGTTCTGGCGGTAGGCGGCAGTTCGTCCGTGGTTCGGCGTTTCCAACCCCGTACACGAAAGAGGATGCGGACGAGTCGGGCCGATCGGTGCCCGGGCCGGTCCGCCACCGCTTGATGGTCGGAGGGCGCGGGCCCGTTGTTCTACGCGGTCCGCTCGGCTGCCGGCGATCCTCGCCGGGTCGGTCGACGTAAATCTGAAGTCGGGTCGCGCCGGGGCGGGCGCGGTGGGTGCCCGGACGATCCTGTCGGTTGGCTTCGGCTAAGGAGCTTCCTTGAGCGTTCTCACCAAGGTTTGCGTCGTGTTGCTGGTCGTCCTGTCGATCATGATGACGTCGGCGACCATCGTCCTCGTCAACAAGCAGGAGAACCCGACCCAACGGGCCGCCCTCGCCGAGGCCACAGCCGCCGCGGCGAACGGCCGGGCCCAGGCCGCCCAGCAGGAAGCGATCGCCGCCCGCGGCGACCGCGACGCCCGCATCCTCGAGGCCGAAGCCCGTCAGTCCGCCCTGCGGCAGACGACGGACACGCTGACGTCGCAGATCGCCGGGATGCAGACCCAGCTGGCGGCCGCTCAGGCCGCCCAGGCGAAGTCCGAGGCGGACGCCTCGGGTGCCGCCCTGGCGTCGGCCGGTGCCCTGCGGACCGTCGAGGCCCAGCAGAAGGTGATCAACGACACCGCCGCCCGGCTGACCGGGATCGAGAAGCAGTACACCGAGACCCAGACCCGCCTCGCCCAGCAGACCCAGGAGCTGGACGGTGCTCGGGCGACCATCCGCCGGCTCCGCGAGGACGCCGTCGCGATGACCGACCAGCTCGACTCGCTCAAGCAGACCGCCGGCAAGGGCGCGGCGACCGGGGCCGACCCGCAGCGGGCCGGCGGCGGCGAGCCGGCGATCAGCCTCCGCGGCGTCATCAAGAACAAGCGGACGATCGCCGGCAGCGAGTGGGCCACGATCTCGCTCGGGTCCAGCAGTGCCGTGACCAAGGGCATGCAGTTCAAGGTCATCGACCAGGACCGGAATAACTTCCTCGGCTACCTCACCGTCGACACGGTCGAGGAGAACCAAGCGGTCGGCAAGCTCGAGGGCCCGGGCCTCGCGGCCGTCCGGCCGAACACCGAGGTTCGGACGAAGTGGTGAGGGTGGGTTGACTTGATCCTCTGATCAACCCTCTGATCGACGGCCCGACGACGCACGGAGAAATGACATGACTCGGCTTGGGACTACTGGCGGCGATCGGATCGAGGTCAAGCCTGCGAACAACGTCTACACGGTCCTGGCGGCCGTCGCCTGCGTGCTGGCCATCCTCGGGCTGCTCGTGGTGTTCACGCGGGCTAAAGAACTCGTCCCGCCGGGCCTGCTGTAGCCTCTGGGCGAACCGTAGTTGAAGAAGGCCGGTCCGCCCGATGGGCGTGCCGGCCTTCTTCGTTTGTGCGAGGCAGCACCTCCACTACACGAATGTCTCATTGATCTAGCAACGGGAGCGGAGGCCGCCCGTTCGGGACGGGTGCAGGCGAGACGCCGGCACCATAAGCGGCCCGTCCCTCCACGCTGCACCACCACGGGGCCGTTCTTAGGAAGCCCCACCCTCGTTGCCCTCCGGCCCTACACGTCTTTCACTTTCGGGAGTGCATAACGCCTCCGGAATCCCGGCCCGGTCGCCGGCCGGCCCTCCGCGCGTGCTATATATTTCAGTGGTGATGCTGCTCCGCCCAGCGTTCCGGTTCATCGACCACGGCCCGCTCGTCGACCGCGAGCTGGAACTGGTCCCGGCCCAGCCGCGGTGGGCGGACGACGTGCTGGCCGCCTGCCACCACCCGCTGACGGTGGCGCAGATGCCCCGCGAGGCCCGGCTGAGCCGGACGGACATCGACCAGTTCCTGGCCGAGGCCCCGTTCGGCCGGTTCCCCGGCGACCCCGTCGCCGGGAGGGTGCCGTCGTACCAGTTCTGGATGCTGCTGCGGCACTCGGCCGACAGCCGGTGGCGGCCGCCGCCGATCCGCATCGCCGGCGGCTTGTCCCTCCGCGTCGGCTCCAACCCGTCGGTCGAGCTCCACTACGGGCACGTCGGCTATCACGTGTACCCGCCCGCCCGCGGCCACCGGTACGCGTACCGGGCCGCCCGGCTCGTGCTGCCGCTGCTGCGGGCCCACGGGCTGCCGGTCGCGTGGATCACCTGCGACCCGGACAACCACCCGAGCCGTCGGACGATCGAACGGCTCGGCGGCCGGTACGTCGAGACGGTCCCGGTCCCCGAGCACGACCCGCTATACGCACGCGGCGAGACCCACAAGTGTCGGTTCCGTCTCGACCTCCGGTGACGCCGGCGGTCCAACCCGCCGCGGGCCCGCCGCCGGGTATACAATCCGTCACCATGCACTTTTCCCCGATCCCCGAGATCCTCGCTGAGCTCCGTGAGGGCAAGCCGATCGTCCTCGTCGACGACGAGGACCGCGAGAACGAGGGCGACATCGTTTACGCAGCCGAGAAGGTGACCCCCGAGGCGGTCAACTTCATGCTCAAGGAGGTCCGCGGGCTGATCTGCCTGAGCCTGACGGCCGAGCATTGCGACCGGCTCCGACTGCACCCGCAGACGCACGTGAATACGGCGTCGCTCGGGACGGCGTTCACGGTCACGGTCGACGCCCACCCGCGGTTCGGCGTCACCACCGGCGTGTCGGCGAGGGACCGGGCCAAGACGATCCAGGTCGCCGTGGCGGCCGACGCCCAGCCGGGCGACCTGCTCCGGCCCGGACACATCAACCCGCTCCGGGCCCAGGCCGGCGGGGTGCTCGTGCGGGCCGGGCACACCGAGGGGTCGGTCGACCTCGCCCGCTTCGCCGGCCTCCAGCCGGCCGCCGTCATCTGCGAGATCATGCGCGACGACGGCGAGATGGCCCGCCGCCCCGAGCTGGAGGCGTTCGCCGCCAAGCACCGGCTAAAAGTCTGCACGCTGGCCGAGCTGATCAGCTACCGCATCCAGCGGGAGCAGTTGGTCAAGCGGGTCGAGACGGTCGCGCTGCCGACGCCGTGGGGCGACTTCACCCTGCACGCGTACGAGAGCGCGGTCGACGCCCAGCCCCACCTGGCGGTCTGCAAGGGCGGCGTGGGCGACTACGGCCCGGACGGGCGGGCGGTCGTCCGGGAGGACGCGGTGCTCGTCCGGGTGCACAGCGAGTGCCTAACCGGCGACGTGTTCGGCAGCCAACGGTGCGACTGCGGCCCGCAGTTGTCGGCGGCCATGACCGCGATCGCGCAGGAGGGGGCCGGCGCCGTGATCTACCTCCGGCAGGAGGGGCGGGGCATCGGCTTGGTGAACAAGCTCCACGCGTACAAGCTGCAGGAGCAGGGGCTGGACACGGTCGAGGCGAACGAGCGGCTCGGGTTGCCCATCGACCGGCGGGACTACGGCATCGGGTCCCAGATCATCCGCGACCTCGGCATCCGCCAACTCCGGATCATGACGAACAACCCGAAGAAGATCCACGGCCTCGAGGGCTACGGCCTGAGCATCGTCGGCCACGTGCCGGTGAAGATCGAGCCGGGCGAGCACAACACGCGGTACCTGGAGACGAAGAAGCTGAAGATGGGTCACCGGCTGTGACGCAACTAGACACGCGTCCCGACCTAGCGGTTCGTGGTTCGACGGCGTCTCCCGTCGTTTGGCACCCTGCCAAGCCGCGGGCGCAGCGAAGCGGAGCCCCGGGTGGTTCTCCGGTTCGGGGAGGAACCCGGGGCACCGCTTCGCTGCGCCCGCGGCTTGGGTGACCACGGACGGCGTTCGGTGTGATGAACGGTCCGGGTCTCGCAACCGCTTGATTGTGTCGGAATCAGGGGCGACGGTCGTGGCGGTCCCGTCGTCGCCCTCACCCGAACTCCGCCTCGTCCGACGCTTCCGCCCCCTCGTCGTCTCCCTCCGCCGCGTCGGCGCACTCGGCGTCCTCGGGGTCGACCGGCACCCGTTTCACCCGCGGGCCAATGCGGCTCAGGATCTCGTAGGGGATCGTGTTCGCCCACTCGGCCAAGCGGTACACGCTGACGGGGGAGAGGGGGTTGTCGTCCAGCAGCGTGACCTCCTCGCCGACGTGGGCGTCGGGGTGGTCGGTCAGGTCGATGGTGGTCAGGTCCATGCTCACCCGGCCGACGACGGCGGCGGGGCGGTTGTGCAGCAGTACGCTCGCCCCGTTCGAGAAGCTCCGCGGGTACCCGTCGGCGTACCCGACCGGCAGCAGCCCGACGCGGGTGGACCGCCCGGCGGCCCAGGTCCGGCCGTACCCGACCGTCCCGCCGGCCGGCACCGTCTGGATCCCGATCAGCGGGGCCACCCACTTGAGCGCCGGGCGGAGCGGCCGGCTCGTGCTCGGCCGGCCGGACGGGTCGATGCCGAGCAGGCTCAACCCGGGCCGCACCATGTCGAACTGGACGCCCTGGTGCAGGAACAGACCGGCCGAAGCGGCCGCGTGGCGGGTGATGCGGTTCCCGCGGGCGCTGGCGACGGCGTCCGTCGCGGCCCGGAACCGTGCCGCCTGCTCGGCCATGAACGGGCTGTCGGGCAGGTCGGCCGACGCGAAGTGCGTCCACAGCCCCCACAGCCGCAGGGACGGGCGGGCGTCGATCCGGGCTAGCAGGTCTGCCAGTTCGGCCGGCGACGCGCCGCCGCGGGCCAAGCCGGTGTCGACCAGCACCTGCACGTTCGCCCGCCGGCCGGTGCCCTGGGCGATCCGGGCGACGTCGTCCGCGGCCGCCTGAGAACAGACGGTCAGCACCCACCCGTGCCGGACGGCCTCCTCGATCCGCAGCCGCTGGCGGCCGATGAACGCGTTCTCCAGCGGCCGGACGATCAGGACCGGAACCGGCAGGTCCGGCAGCCCCAACGCCTCGTCGACGCTCGCGACCGCCACCGCGTCGGCCGGGGGGTCTCCGCCGTCCCCGACGCAGAAGTTGCACAGCGTGTCGGCCGCGGCGGCCGCCCCGTGCCCGTACGCGTCCGCCTTCAGCATCGCGCACAGCCGGACCCCGGGGGCCAGGTGCCGCCGCACGACGCCGGCGTTGTGCAGCATCGCCCGGCGGGAGACCAGCACCCGCGGCTCGCCCAGGGTGTGTTTGACGTCGACGGTGAATCTGGCGTCCATGCGGGCTCGGCTCGTACGACGGTTCGACCAGCGCCCCCGCCGCGAGGGCGGGCCGCGGCGTCCGTGCCGCGGCGGGCGAGGTCTCAACCCTACCTTATCGGTCGCACCGGCGTCGCGGGTCCAGCGTGTACCGCCGACGTCGTCGGCGGCCGCGGCGGGACGAACCGGACGCCCGGCATTACGATGATCCCCGCCGCCCGTCACGAACAGGGGATTGCCCGCATGCCCGTCTTCTCGCCCGACCCCAATCCGGTGCCGTACCGCCAGCCGATCAGTTACGGGGTCGGCGCGGCGCCCGGTCTTCCGCCCACCGTTTCCGTCGTCGGCCGCCGGCCGGGGCTCGTGACGGCGATCGGTGTGGTCAGCATCGTGGTCGCCGGGCTGTCGCTGGCGGCCGGGGCGGTGTCGGGGCTGGCGGCGCTCTCGGTGTGCAAGATCGCGCGGGTCTCCGCCGGCCTGTCGTCGGCGGGGCGGAGTGGCCCGGCCGGCGGGACGCCGCTGGTGGCGCTGCCGTCGCCGGACGAGTTAGGGGCGGACGTGTCCGCCGCCCGCCGGGCCCGGGCCGACCGGCGGGCGGGCATGATGGACCTGATCGCTTCGATCCGCCCGCTGTCGCCGGCCGTCCGCCGACAGCTCGACGGCATGCTCGCCCGGCACGGGGAGCAGGTGCTGCCCCGCCGACTGCTGGCCGCCGACGAGGTGTCGACGGCCGACCTGCGGGAGGAGATCGAGGCGGTCGGCCGGCCGCCCGGGGCGGGCCCGGACGAGGAGGAGTCGCTGTCGATCACGTTCCGGTCGACCGGGCGGTTGGACCTGACGCCGGACCGCGCCCTGTTCGTGCCGACGGGCGGGGCCGGCCGCCGGCTCGCGACGC
>JAQGHJ010000832.1 GCA_028288905.1 Phycisphaerales bacterium
GTCGCCGTCGCGCCCGCCGGCGACGGCACCGGGGCGGCGACGCGGCTCGTCGTCACGATGGCGTTCGAGTCCGGGTTCGCCCGCCACCAGCTCGGCCGGTTCCGCCTCAGCCTGACCGATGCCCCGAACCCGGTCCCGCCGCCGGCCCCGCCGGCCGACGTGCGGGCCGCTCTGGACCTGGTGCCCGCTGCCCGGACGGACGCCCAGCGGTCGGCCGTCCTCGGCTATTTCCGCCGATCCGTTTGGGCGGGCGGCAAGGCGCTTGTCGACCGGGCCGCCGCCGCCCGGGCCGAGCGGGACGCGTTCGAGAAGACCGTCCCGACCGCCATGGTGATGCGGGAGCTGCCGAAGCCGCGGGACACGTTCGTGTTCACCCGCGGCGAGTACGACAAGCCGGGCGAGAAGGTGGCCCCCGGTACCCCCGCGTTCCTCCCGCCGCTGCCGGCCGGCGAGCCGGTCAACCGGCTGGCCCTTGCCCGCTGGCTCGTCGCCCGCGACCACCCGCTCACCGGCCGGGTCACGGTCAACCGGTACTGGCAGCTAATCTTCGGCACCGGGCTGGTGAAGACGAGCGACGACTTCGGCAGCCAGGGCGAGCTGCCGACCCACCCCGAGCTGCTCGACTGGCTGGCGGCCGAGTTCCTCGACGGGCCGACGCAGGGGGAGGCGGCCGCGGCGGGAAAGTGGGACGTCCGACACCTCCTGCGGCTGTACGTGACGAGCGCGACGTACCGCCAAGCGTCGGCCGTCGCGCCGGCCCTGCTCGCCCGCGACCCGGAGAACCGGCTGCTCGCGCGCGGCACCCGCCACCGGCTCCAGGCGGAGCTGATCCGCGACCAGGCGCTGGCGGCCAGCGGGCTGCTCGACGGCCGGGTCGGCGGGGCGAGCGTGATGCCGTACCAGCCGCCGGGGCTGTGGGAGGAGCTGATGAGCCGCGGCGACGGGGCGAACTGGTCCGCGCAAACGTACGCCCAAAGCCGCGGCCCGGACCTGTACCGGCGGACCATGTACACGTTCTGGAAGCGGACGAGCCCGCCCCCGTCGCTGGCCACGTTCGACGCCCCCGACCGCGAGACCTGCACCGTCCGCCGCGGCCGCACGAACACGCCGCTGCAGGCGCTGGTGCTGATGAACGACCCGACGTACGTCGAGGCCGCGAGGAAGCTGGCCGAACGTGCCCTGACCGAACCGCCCGCCGGGGCGACGGATGCGGACCGGCTGGCTCTAGCGTTCCGGGCCGTGCTCGCCCGCAAGCCCCGGCCGGAAGAGTCGACCGTGCTGGCTGGCGTGTTGGGCACGCAGCGGACGAAGTACGCCGCCGACCCGGCCGTCGCGGCGAAGCTGCTCGGCGTCGGCGAGTCGCCGCGAGATGAGAAGCTCGACCCGGTGGAACTGGCCGCGTGGGCGACGGTCTGCGGGGTCGTGCTGAACTTAGACGAGGCGGTGACGCGGGGGTGAGGTGGTGTCGTCCGACGACGCGTCGGCCCGCGGACGTTCATCGTGTCTTGAACACCCGGTCGGCCGACGGCCATGGGCTTTGTCAGCCGTTGCGCTTCTGCCCAGTTGACAACACTTGGCAGTTGGGAATCACATCGAAGTTTAATGCGACTGCGGGCGAGTCGGGCCGGTATCCTCTTGGAGGTCGATGTTCTTGTCGGTACTGGAGAACCATGACGGACGCAACGCGAAAGGTTCTGGATCAAATCCGCACCCTGCCGCGGAGCGAACAGGAAGTTGTGCTGGCTGCGATTATCGACAGCTTGGACGGGCCGTCGCCTACGCCCGCCGAGCAGACGGACGTCGATGTAGCCTGGAGTCATGAAATTCGGCGGCGAGTGGCCGCCTACCGTAACGGGACAGCGACGCTGATCGATGCCGACGAGGTGTTCGCGACCCTTCGGACTGGGGTAGCGACGATGAAGGTGCGGTTCGACGCTGGGGCTGCGGACGAGTTGCGGACCGCTGTCGAGTATTACGACGGACAGAACCTCGGGCTCGGTGATGCGTTCGAGGCCGAGGTGCGGGATGCGATCAATCGGGTCGTGCAACTGCCCCAAGGCTGGCCGCTTGTCGAGGAGGGGGCTCGCGCCGTGTTCTCGTGAGGCGATTCCCGTACGGAATCGTGTACGTGGCGGACGCGGGAGGGGTGTATGTCGCGGCCGTCATGCACCTTCGCCGCAAACCGGGGTACTGGGCTGGCCGGTTGAGGTAAGCCAGCACTTGTCCGGTCGCGACTGCCCGTGTTCGCCATGGTCGATCGGTGATGCCATGACGCCAGCCCAACAGTTCAACCTGCTGCTCGCCCGCCGCCAGTTCCTCGGCCGGACCGCGACCGGCGTCGGGACGGCTGCACTGGCCTCGCTGCTGGACCCGTCGCTCCTCTGCGGTTCGACGTCGCCCGCGGCTACCCCCGTGGCCGTCTCGATGCCCAGCGGCGTCGGCGGAACACCAGGCGTCGGGGCCGCCCTCCGCGCCCTGCACTTGGCCCCGAAAGCCAAGCGGGTGATCTACCTCGTCATGAGTGGCGGGCCGTCGCACATTGACCTGTTCGACTACAAGCCGGCCCTACGCAAGATCGACCGGACCGAGCTCCCGGCCGAGGTCCGCCAGGGCCAGCGGCTGACCGGGATGACGAGCGGGCAGTCGAAGTTCCCGTGCGTCGCGCCGATGTTCGACTTCAAGCAGCACGGCCGTAGCGGCGCGTGGGTGAGCGAGCTGCTGCCGCACACGGCCGCCGTCGTCGACAATTTGTGCGTCGTCAAGTCGATGCACACCGAGGCGATCAACCACGACCCGGCGATCACGTTCATCCAGACCGGGTCGCAGCAGCCGGGCCGGCCGTCGCTGGGGGCGTGGCTCAGCTACGGGCTCGGCAGCGCCAACGCGAACCTGCCGGCGTTCGTCGTGCTGATCAGCCAGGGCAGCGGGAACAAGACGGACCAGCCGATCTTCAGCCGGCTCTGGGGTAGCGGGTTCCTCCCGAGCCAACACCAGGGCGTGCGGCTGCGGGCCGGCGGGGACCCGGTCCTGTACCTGAGCAACCCGCCGGGCATCGACTCCGGCACCCGCCGGACCATGCTCGACGCCACGGCCCGGCTGAACCGGATGGCCGAGCAGCAGTTCGGCGACCCGGAGATCGCCGCCCGCATCGCCCAGTACGAGATGGCGTTCCGCATGCAGACCAGCGTGCCGGAACTGACCGACCTGAGCACCGAGGGCAAGTCGACGCTGGCCGCGTACGGGCTCGACGAGTCCGGGCACAACGCGACCGACGGCGGGTACGCCCGCAATTGCCTGCTCGCCCGCCGGATGGCCGAGCGGGGCGTGCGGTTCGTCCAGCTCATGCACCGCGGGTGGGACCAGCACGGGGCGCTGCCGCAGCAGATCCGCGGGCAGTGCAAGGACGTCGACCGCCCGTCGGCGGCGCTCGTCGCCGACCTCAAGGCCCGCGGGCTGCTCGACGACACGCTCGTCGTGTGGGGCGGGGAGTTCGGCCGGACGATCTACAGCCAGGGGGCGGTGACGGCCACCAGCCACGGCCGCGATCACCACGGCCGATGCTTTACGATGTGGCTCGCCGGAGGCGGCGTCCGGCCCGGCACCGTCCACGGCGAGACGGACGACTACTGTTACAACATCGTCAAGGACCCGGTCCACGTCCACGACCTCAACGCCACCGTGCTGCACTGCCTCGGCGTCGACCACGAGCGGCTGACGTTCAAGAGCCAGGGCCGCGACTTCCGGCTGACGGACGTGCACGGCACGGTCGTGAAGTCGCTGCTGGCGTGACCGGCTGCACCGCACTTCCCGCACGTCGGCGTCCGCCCCTCTGTCGTTGGGCCGGTTGTGCCGGCCGACCTGAGTTGGGTTCGGGGCCGTACTAATCGATCGAGTCCGAGTAGCCAGTACCACTGGCCCTGCGAATCCCCGCCGCGTCGACTCCTTTCCTCTCGTCGCCCGCGCCGCAACGCGGGGTTCCTCCCCGCCTGTCCCCGCTCCGGATACAAAGCCTTGAGCCTCAGCGGCTTGCCGGCAGTCGTGTTAAGGATTTCGTCCCGCGCGACGTAACCTCACGGCGGGCGGACGGTCCCACCCCGGCGGGCCGGGCACCGACGCCCGGGACCCGGCCGATGCCCATCCACCAGGACCAACTGATCCGCCTCCTCATCTCCGAGCGGGCCCGCGTGTTGGCGTACATCCGATCGATCGTCCGGCGGGAGGACCTGGCCGAGGACGTGTTCCAAGAGGTGTCGATCCGGGCGGTGAACAAGCAGGCGGAGATCGAAGACGAGGTGCACTTTCAAAAATGGGTGCGGGTGGCGGCTCGGTTCGAGGCCCTCAACGCGGTGCGAAAGGTGCGGGTCCGCGATCTCGTGTTGGAGTACCGGGTGCTCGACGAACTCGAACAGGAGTGGGACCGGCACGACGGCGACGCCGCCGGCAACGACGCCCGCCGGGCCGACGCGCTGGCCGACTGCCTGGCGTCCCTCTCCCCGGCCGCCCGGGACATCGTCCGCCAGCGGTACGAGGGCGGGCGGTCGGTGACGGACGTGGCCAAGCGGCTGCGGCGACCGGTCGACAGCCTGTACGTGACGATCAGCCGCATCCACCGCGCCTTGGCGGACTGCGTGACCCGCCGGCTCGCCGGCCCGGAGGCCGTCCGTGCCTGACCCCGACCCCAACGGCCCGAGCCGGCCCGGTCCGAGCAGGCCCGGTCCGGGCGGGCGCGGCGCGACCGACCTCGACGCGCTGGCCGGGCAGATCGTCCGGTACTTGGCCGCCGACCTGCCGGCCGACGGCGTGGCGGCCCTGGGCGAGGCCCTGCGGTCCGACCCGGCCGCCCGTGACCTGTTCGTTCGGTTGTGCCTGCTCGAATCGCACTTGGTCGAGAAGTACGCCCCGGGCGGCCGGGAGCTGATGGCCGACCTCGTGCTCGACGAGGTGGCGGACCCCGCGGCCGCCGGGGCCGACTCGCGGACCGAGGCCGTCGCCATGCCGGCC
>JAQGHJ010000837.1 GCA_028288905.1 Phycisphaerales bacterium
CGCCGCCTTGGCTGGCGCCGCCGCGGCCCAACCCCAGGCCGACCGCCAGGACTGCGGCGGCAATCCCGACACGAACGGCGCTTCCCACTCGGATGTTCGATTGCGGCATCATGTCTCGCGTGCTCCAAGGACCGGTGCGTTCACAACGTTTCCAAAAACGATTGATGCGGGGAATGTAGCGGCACGCCGTCGGGTCGCGGCCTGCCCGGAAAGGGGCAGACGGTGGTTGCGGCGCCGGCCGAGACGCACCTGGCTTCCCGCTTCGCCAAGAAGCCGCGAGGTGCGAGACACCTTGGCATGCCCGGTCACGCCGCCGGGCCGCCGACCCTAGGGGTTTGGCACTGCCAGGTTGACGTAGGCCGGGGATCGGCTGAAACTAGCTCCCCCGCGCCGCCTGCCGCGACGCCCATTGGAGAGCGAACGAACCGTGCCCATCGGACCGACCGAAGCCACCCTCCTGGTCGCCTACCTCCTCCTCGGGCCGTCCGCGTGGGGCGTATACCTGCTCTTCACCCGGCTCGGCCGCCGACGGATGCGGCTGCTCCGCCGTCCGCCGCGGGACCCGGGCCTGCCCCGGCCGTCCGTTACCATCTTGATCCCCGCGAAAGACGAGGGGGCCCGGATCCGCAACTGCCTGCTGTCGGCCGTCCGCCAGGTGTACCCGCGAGTCGAGGTGCTGGCGATCGACGACCGCAGCGTCGACGACACCGGCCGGGTGATGGACGAGCTGGCTGCCGAACACCCGGGCCGGCTGAAGGTGCTGCACGTCACCGACCCGCCGGCCGACGGGTGGACCGGCAAGAACAACGCCCTTCACCAGGGGTCGAAGCTCGCGACGGGAGAGTGGCTGCTGTTCGTCGACTCCGACGTGGTGCTGGAGCCGGACGCGCTCGAGTGCGCGATGGCTGTCGCGCTGCGGAAGAACTTCGGCATGGTCAGCCTACTACCCCGGCTTGAGAGCGGGTCTTGGTGGGAGAGCCTCATGGTCCCGCTGTGCGCGGGGGCGGCCGCATCGCTCTACCTGATCGCGCTGAACAACGTGAAGCAGGTGAAGGGGGCGGCGTTCGCCAACGGGCAGTTCATGCTCATGAGCCGGGCCGGGTACGACCAGATCGGCGGGCACGTGACCGTCCGCGACCGGTACTGCGAGGACGTGGCGATCGCCAAGCTGTTCAAGGACAACGGGCTGCGGCCGCGGATCGGGTGGGGCAACGACTTCTGCTCCGTCCGGATGTACAACGGGCTGCCGGCCGTCGTCCGCGGGTGGAGTCGGATCTACTACGCCGCCCAGGTCGGTAGCCCCTGGCGGATCCTGATCGGCATGGCGTGGCTGGTGTTCTGCTCGTTCACCGTCATCCCAGCGTTCGCCTGGGGCGTGTACCGGCTGGCGGCCGCCCCGGCGCAGATGCCATTCTTGGGGAACGTCGGGTTGGCGTGGAGCGTGTCGGCCGTCAACCATTTCCTGACGATGACCGCCGCCTTGGCGGCGGTCTACCGCTGGAGCGGTAACCCGGCGCGGAACGCGCTCATGTTCCTCCCTGCTGGCGGGCCGGTGCTGATGCGAATTTTCGGCCGGGCCCTCCGGATGTGCGTCACCAAGAAGGTCGAGTGGCGGGGGACCGCCTACCAGCACACGATGGCCGCCAAGATCGAAGCCCCGACGGCCGGGGCGTGACGTCGCGTGCGGCCGTCCGGGTCGCGGGGCACCGCCGCCGGGCGTCCCCGCCGCGTCGGCCGCTCGGTTCTCGCTCAGATTCCCTCCCCCACGTTGTCCGTCATCCCACCATGGACCTTGCCAGCCCCCAACAGCGTTTCGCCATTCCCGGTGCCGTCGAGTTCGACGCGGGAGAGGGCGGGCTCCCGCGGGTCACGATCACGACGCCGGCCGCCACCGCCGAGGTGTACCTGCACGGGGCGCACGTGACGCGTTATGCGCCGGCCGGCGGACGGCCGGTGCTGTTCGTCAGCCGCCAGAGTCACTACGCGGACGGCAAGCCGATCCGCGGCGGGGTGCCGGTGATCTTCCCTTGGTTCGGGCCGAACACGGCTGACTCCCGGCTACCGGCGCACGGGTTCGTCCGTACCCGCCGGTGGGACGTGGCGGCGGTCGAGCGGCTGGTCGACGGGTCGGTCCTGCTGCGGCTCACCACCTCGTCCGATGGCCGCAGCCGCGAGCAGTGGCCGCGGGAGTTCGCCCTGGCCGTGACGGTGACGGTCGGGCGGTCGCTGACGGTGGCGCTGGAGGTGCGGAACACCGACGAAAAGCCGTTCCGGTTCGAGGCCGCCCTGCACACGTACCTAGCCGTTTACGACGTGCGGGCGGTGGCGATCGACGGGCTGGCCGGCAGGGAATATCTCGACAAGACGGCCAACGGGACCCGCCGGACGCAGCCAGACGGTCCTTTCGGCGTGACGGCCGAGACCGACCGCCTGTACCTGAACACGACCGAGGCCGTCACCGTGACCGACCCGGGCGGCCCGGCCGAAGGCGGCGGGGGAGAGGCGGGCCCGCGGACGGTGGTCGTGTCCAAGTCCGGTTCCGCCAGCACCGTCGTCTGGAACCCCTGGGTCGCCAAGGCCGCCGCCTTGGCGGACTTTGGCGACGACGAGTGGCCGCAGATGTTGTGCGTCGAGACGGCCAATGCTGGAGAAAACGCCCTGATGTTGGAGCCGGGTCAGACCCACGTGATGGCGACCGAGGTCGTCGTACAGTGATGTGGCGGAGGTCCGAGGTGCCCGATCACTTATTCGGCTCCTGCGGCGCGTGCTATGCCGCGTCGTGGCAGGGCTTAAGCGATCGCGACCTCGACACCACGTGTACCCATTGCGGCGAACGCCGATGTTGAATAAACTGTGCGGCTCGCCGGTCGGGTGTGGCGAAGCACCCGGCGGCGACGCCGTCGCGCAGCCTTAGCTCAATTGGATAGAGCACCGGCCTACGGAGCCGGGGGTTGCAGGTTCGACTCCTGCAGGCTGCATCAAGACTCCAAACGACCCGTCGGAGTTCGGCCCCGGTTCATCCCGGGGCCGACTTCGTTTCCGGGCCGGCCCGAGCCGCGTTCGACTCGTCCGCGAGCACCGTTGCGGCCCGGCCACTTCAGCGAACAGGTGTCGGTGCGAGGGCACATCTAGCCCGCCCCTTTCGGTATGCATCACGACTGTGGGCGGACTTTTCGGAGGATCGGATGGCGGAACGAGCTGAGCAGACCCGACCCACTTCGGCATCGGCCGGCACGCACGACGCGGGGCATCCGTCTTTGGATAACAGCGCCGGCCTTCCGTCCGCCCGCCGCATCCTCGATATGGCCGCCGGGTACGAGCCGGCCCTGATCCTGGAGGCGGCCGTCCGGCTGACCGTGTTCGACGCCTTGGCCGCCCAACCGCTGACTCTCGCCGACGCGGCCGCTGCCACGGGCACCTCGCTTCGCGGGCTGCGGGCGTTGCTGAACGCCCTTGTCGGCCTCGACCTGCTCGCCAAGCAGGGCGACCGTTACGCCCTCACGCCCGAGACGTCCGCCTACCTCGTCAGCACGAGCCCGACGTACCAGGGATATATGTGCAAGCACGTCAGCCGGCACCTGATGCCGCGGTGGTTGCGGCTGACCGAGGCTGTCCGCACTGGGCAGCCGGACCGGGCGGTGAACGAGCAGGCGGACGGCGGGGCGTACTTCCGGGAGTTCGTCGAGGACATCTTCCCGATGAGTTACGAGGCGGCCCAGGCTCTGGCCGTCGAACTGAAGGTGGCGGAGGCGAGCGGACCGGTCCGCGTGCTCGATCTGGCCGCAGGGTCGGGCGTCTGGGGCGTGGCGCTGGCCAAGGCGTCAAAAAACGTGACCGTGACGGCCGTCGACTGGCCGGCCGTGTTACCGGTGACGCGGAAGGTTGCCGAGCGGCACGGGGTGGCCGACCGGTTCGCGTTCGTCCCCGGCGACGTAGCGTCGGCCGACTTCGGGGCCGGGCACGGCGTGGCGACGCTCGGGCACATCGTCCACAGCGAGGGGGAGGAGCGGAGCCGCCGCCTGTTGGCGAAGGTGTACGACGCCCTCGCCCCAGGCGGCACCATTGTGATTGCCGAGTTCCTGCCGGACGACGACCGCACCGGCCCGCCGGGCGCGCTGATCTTTGCCGTCACGATGCTGGTGAACACCGAGGCCGGCGACACCTACACGTATCGCGAGATGCACGACTGGCTGCGGGAGGCCGGGTTCGACAAGGTCCGGCTGTTCGACCCGCCGGGGCCCTCGCCGCTGATCCTGGCGACGAAGCCGGGGTGAGCGGTAACGCCATTTCCCCAAGGGACTAATGTTCCAGTCGTCGGTGAAGCGGTGCCGGTTCTTGACCGTAATTTGGGGATGGCGTTGGGTGCAGCGACAGCACCGGGTCGCCTTATCCCCACGGCCACACGGCCGGCCCGCTCGGTGCTCATCCTCCGGCGACGATTCCCGTGATTTGGGCCAACGCGACGGCCGCGGCCCGTTCGGGCAACCCGTCAGCGTCCACATTTTGGCCCACGAACAGGGTTGACCGCGTCAACAAGGCTAGACGGGCGGACGGAATGGAAATGGTGCCGATCCGGGTCGTGGTGACCGCGAACGGGACGAAGGGTTGAGCGTCTAGCAGCGTGCGGATCCGACTGGGTTCCATGGTTCGTCCTCGCTGACCAGCGGGTCATTGGGCGGCCGATTCCCCTCGTACCTCGGACCGTCGCCCGTCACGCTCGCCAGATCCGGTCGGCCGTAACCTACGGCGGCGTCAGTTGATCGCGAACCGCGTGACACGGCCCCCGTACCCTACTATAGTGGGTCGTCCCCCTGGCCGCAGCCGCGACGTTCGTGCCCGATCCCGGGCCCGCGGCGAGTTCCGGCGGGGTTAGGACGCCTTCTTACCCGGACGCTTTCACCGTCCGTGAGGTGAGCACACCATGGCCATCACGCTGACCGAGTCCGCCGCGAGCCGGATCCACGAGTACATCAAGTCCGAGGCACTGCCCGACGGCGAGACGCGGCTCCGCGTCGGCGTCAAGGGTGGCGGTTGCAGCGGGTTCAGCTACCTGCTGGACCTGACGGCCGACGCCCCGGGCGAGTTTGACGAAGAGGTCGAGACCAGCGGCGTGAAGGTGCTGATC
>JAQGHJ010000867.1 GCA_028288905.1 Phycisphaerales bacterium
GGTCCTCGCCAAGCACCTGAACGGCAAGGGGAAGGTCGCGGTCCTCGACGGCATCCCGGTGGTGCCCATCCTGGAACGGGTGCGGGGCTTCAGGGACGCCGTCGCCAAGTTCCCGGACATGTCCGTCGTCGCGACCCAGAACGGGAAGCAGGAACGGTCCGCCGCCCTGTCGGTGACGGAGAACATGATCCAGGCCAACCCCGACCTGGCCGGCGTCTTCAGCGTCAACGACGGCGGGTCGATGGGCGCGCTGTCCGCCATCGAGGCGTCGAAGAAGGACATCGCGCTGGTCAGCGTGGACGGCCTGCCCGAGGCGGTGGCGGCCATCGACCGCGGCGGGCCGTTCAAGGCGACCGCCGCGCAGTTCCCCCGGGACCAGGTCCGCATCGCGCTCGGGATCGCGCTGGCCAAGCGGTGGGGCGCCAACGTCCCGGCGACCATCCCCGTGGACGTGAAACTGCTCACGAAGGAGAACGCCAAGGGCTTCTCCTGGTGACGGTCCCCGCCCGGTAACAGGACTCCCCTCGCGATCGTTTCTTCCGGGGCCGACGCCCCGCCGGGGGCGCGGGCGACACCCATGCTCCAACTGAGAGGCGTGACCAAGCGATTCGCCGGCGTGACGGCGCTGGCCGGCGTGGACCTGGACCTGGCGCGGGGAGAGGTGCTGGCGCTGCTCGGGGAGAACGGGGCGGGGAAGTCGACGCTGATGAAGGTGCTGTCGGGCGTGTACCGGCCCGACGACGGCCGCATCCTGCTCGACGGCCGCGAGGTGGCGTTCGCCGGGCCGCGCGAGGCCCAGGCGGCCGGCGTCGGCATCATCCACCAGGAGTTCAGCCTCGTCCCCCACCTGGCCGCGTACGAGAACGTCTTCCTGGGCCGCGAGCGGCGGACCCGGTTCGGCACGCTGGACCGGCGCGCCATGGCGGCCGACGCCCGCGCGCTGCTCCGCCGCCTGGGCGTCGAGTTGGACGTCGACCGTCCGGCGGCCCGGCTGGGCGTGGCCGAGCAGCAGTTCGTGGAGATCGCCAAGGCCCTCGCCGGGTCGGCCCGCGTCCTGATCCTGGACGAGCCGACGGCCACCCTCATGGCCGGCGAGGCCGACCGCCTGTTCGAGGTGATGCGGGAGTTGCAACGGTCGGGCGTCGGGATGATCTTCATCTCGCACCACCTGGAGGAGATCTTCCGGGTCGCCGGCCGCGTGCAGTGCCTGCGGGACGGCCGCTCCGTCGGCACGTTGCCGGTCGCGGACTGCACGCCGCGGGGGCTCGTGAACTTGATCGCGGGCCGCGACATCGCGCAGTTGTACCCGCCCCGGCCGGCGGGCGGGCCGGGGCCGGTCGTCCTGGAGGTCAGGCGCCTCCGGCGCGAACGCCGCCTGCCGGACGTCGCGTTCTCCCTGCGGCGCGGGGAGATCCTCGGGGTCGCCGGGCTCGTCGGGTCCGGCAGGACGGAGGTCATGCGGGCGCTGATCGGGGCCGACCCGGCGTACGCGCGGGACGTTCGCCTGGACGGGCTCCCGTTCGCCCCGGCCAGTCCCGCCGACGCCCGTGCCGAGCGCGTCGGCATGTTGCCGGAGGACCGCAAGCGGCACGGGGTGATCCTGCCGTTCTCGGTCGCCGAGAACACCGTCCTGACGAACCTGCGCGCCGTCCGCCGTCCGACGGGGGGCTGGCTGCGGCGCGGCCGCATCGAGGCGGTGGCCCGCCGGTTCGTCGACCGCCTGTCGATCAGGGCGTCGTCGACCCGCCAGCCGGTCCGCGACCTGAGCGGCGGCAACCAGCAGAAGGTCGTGTTGGCCAAGTGGCTGCACGCGGACTGCCGCGTCCTGATCTTCGACGAGCCGACCCGCGGGGTCGACGTGGGGGCGAAGTCGGAGATCTACGCCCTCATGCGGGAGCTGGCGGCCGCCGGCTTGGGGATCATCATGGTCTCGTCGGAGCTGTCCGAGGTGGTCGGCATGAGCGACCGCGTGATCGTCATGCGGCAGCACCGGGTGGAGAGGACGCTCGACCGGGCGGAAGACATCACCGCGGAAGGCATCGTCTATTATGCGACCGGTGGCCACCTCGCCTGACACGGCACCGCCCCGCCCGCGGGGCCCGCATCGCCTCCGACGGTTCCTCGACCGGAACCCGGCGGTCTACTCGTCCGTCGGCCTCGGGCTGCTGGTCGTGGCGATGGCCTGCCTGTCCGGCCAGTTCCTCAGCGCGGCCAACCTCGGCAACGTCCTGCGGCAGGTCTCGGTCAACGCGATCCTCGCCGCCGGCATGACCGTCGTGATCCTGTCGGGCGGGATCGATTTGTCCGTCGGGGCGGTGATGGCGCTGAGCATGACGGCCGCGGCCGGGGCGATGCTCGCCGGCGTGCCCGTCCCGCTGGCCGTCCTGCTGGCGCTCGCCGCCGGGGCGGTGTGCGGGGCGGTGAACGGCGTCCTCGTCGCGTACGTCGGGCTCCCCGCGATCATCGTCACCCTGGCGATGATGGAGGTCCCCCGGGGCGTGGCGCTGCTCTACACGAAGGGCTACCCGCTGTCCGGCCTGCCGACGGCCTTCGCGTTCTGGGGCCGCGGCCAGGTGTTCGGCGTCCAGACGCCGATCCTCGTCATGCTCGCCGTCTTCGCGTCGGCGTACGTGATGCTGGACCACTACCCGGTCGGCCGCTACCTGTACGGGATCGGCGGCAACGAGGAGGCGGTGCGGCTGTCCGGGGTCCGGGTGCGGCGGTACCGGCTGCTGGCGTACACGCTCAGCGGGTTCGCGGCGGCCGTCGGCGGGGTCGTGCTGTCCTCCCGCCTCATGTCGGGCCAGCCCAACGCCGGCGAGGGGTTCGAGCTCGACGCGATCGCCGCCGTCGTGCTCGGGGGCACGAGCATCACCGGCGGCCGCGGCCACATCGCCGGCACGCTCGTTGGGGCGCTGATGCTCGGCGTCCTCAACAACGGGCTGAACCTGATGGAGGTCTCGCCCTACGCCCAGCGGGTCCTCAAGGGCGTGGTCATCGTGCTGGCCATCTACGCCGGCACCAGCAGGCGCCGGGACCGGTGAGCCGCGCGGGCCGGGGTCGGACACGATCGGGGGTGGCCGTGAGCATCGTCGCCGGCGTCGATTTCGGGACCCGGAGCGTGCGGGTGTCGGTCGTCGACAGCGGGCGCGGCCCGCTCGGTGCGGGGACGGCCGCGTACCCGCTGCACCGTCGGGCGGACGACCCGGGCCACGCCTCGCAGCGCCACGCCGACCACATGGCGGCGCTGTGCGACGCGACGGCCCGGGCCCTGGCCGCGGCGCGGGTGGACGGGCGGCGCGTCGAGGCGATCGCCGTCGCCACCACCGG
>JAQGHJ010000881.1 GCA_028288905.1 Phycisphaerales bacterium
CAGCCGGCCCGCGCGGTCGCGGCCTGGGCGACGGGCCGGGGCAACGGGTCGGCCGCGACGGCCGACGACCGCCGCCCGGCCGACGCCGTCGTCCAGGAGAACCAGGACCTGCGGCTGACGAACGCCAAGCTGTCCTACGACCTGGCCGAGCTCCAGAAGGTCGCGATGGAGCGGGGCAAGATCGACCCGGAGCTGCGGAACCTGTGCACGCCGGTGGCCGTCCTCGGCGGGGCCGACCCCAACGGCGTCCGGGACGCCCTGTCCCTGAGGGCGACCGGGCTGTCCGGGTTCACCGACGGGATGTTCGTCCTGCACGACCGGGACGTGGTCGGGCGGCTGGTGACCGGCAAGGCCGGGGCGCGGGTCCGGCTCGTGACCGACCCGGAGTCGCGGGTGCAGGCGTACTTCGTCCCGTTCCGCCGGGACGCCCGGCAGGCGGCGGTCGGGGCGGCGCCCCGGCCGGCGAACGAACAGGACCGCCGTCCGGCCGACGCGTACAACCTGCCGAGCCGGCTCGTCGAGGGGGCCGGCCGCGGGCGGATGGTCTGCCGCAACATCCCGTTCGACCTCGTCACCCAGGTCGGGCTGACCGTCGGCGACTGGGTGATGGTGAACGACCCCGAGTGGCCCCCCGCCCTCCAGGGCCGCCGCCTCGGCGTCGTCGTGCGGGTCACCAAGGCCGCCAAGATGATGGCGGAAATCGAGATCAAGCCCGACCCGGAGCTCCTGCTGCTCCGGGAGGTGTTGGTGCTGACGAAGGAGAAGTAGAGGGGAAGAGCGGAAGAGGGGAAGTAGGCAGTGAGGAGGGAAGGCGATCCCTCCGCTGTTCCGCTGTTCCGCTGTTCCGCTGTTCCGCTGTACCCCTTTTTCTCTCCCGTTTTACTGCCTACTTCCTCTCTTCTGCTCTTCCCCTCTGCCCCATGCGGTGGCTGCCGTTCTTCATCCTCGCGTACATCGTGCTCGGGCTGCAGCTTGGGGTCGGGGCGTTCGTGTCCTGGCAAGGGGCACAGCCGAACCTCGTGCTGATCGCGGCCGTGTACGTGGCCGTCAACGCCCCGCGGGACGCCGGGCTGTTCGGGGCGTTCCTGCTCGGGCTCGGCCAGGACCTGATCGGGGCCCACCCCCCCGGGCTGTACGCCCTGAGCTACGGGCTGGCCGCCCTGCTCGTCGTCGGCAGCCGGCAGCTGGCGTACAACGACCACCCGCTGTCGCACCTGGCGCTGGCCCTGGGCGGCGGGCTGATCACGGCCGTCGTCCTGTACGTCCACGGCCTGATCCGCCCGCCCGGCCAGCCGCTGCCGACCGACGGCGGCGAGGTCCTCCCCGCCCTCCGTCCCGGCCTCGGCATGCTCCTGCTCGGGGCCCTGTACACCGCCGCCCTCGCCCCGCTCGCCCTGTGGCTGCTCGGCAAGACGAAGCCGATCTTCGGCTTTCGCTCCGCCCGATCGCGGCCGCGGTACGGATAGTAAAGACGGCGGACGTACGTCTCGCGCCGCCCCCTTCACGGCTTCGGGTGCAGCTCGCACCAATCCTCTTTGCAGTACAGCACGTTCCGCTCGGACACGAACACCGGGTCGGCGAGCTTCAGTTCGGCGTACAGCCCCTGCGGGTCGAAGGGTGGCTCGACGTGGATCTCCAGCGGCAAGTCGGGGTGGTGCTGCCCGACCCGGGTCACCCGCCCGCCGGCCGCCCGGACGCGGTCCAGCGCGGGCCGCAGGTGCTCGCACACGTTCTCGTCCGCCAGCGTCTGCGTGTTCCCGGCGTGGTCCCGCCGCCGCCAGCGGAGGACGATGACCATGACGACGGCCGCGACGGCCGTCCCGGCGAGCGTGAGCAAATCTTGGGTCGAGAACACGGGTGGATTGTAGGGGCGAGCACCGTGCCGGTGACATGTCCCGATCGGTCAGGACACGGCGCTTCGAACCCGCGGCATCCGGGGCGGCGCCCGCTCCGCGGGCTCTGCCCCGGCGTGTGGGGGACCGACCTGCGCGACCGGGCCCGTCGGACGTACGGTATGGGAACCGCGACCGCAATGGTCGCGACCGCGCCGAACGAAGTCCCCGCCCACTTCCGTTCCTCCCCTCCTCCCCTCCTCTCCTCTTCCCCTCTGCTCTGCCCACCGCGTACTGCTTACCGCCTACTCCTCACGTGTGGTAGTCCGCGTTGATCGACACGTACTCCTTCGACAGGTCGCACGTCCAGACGGTGCCGTCGCCCTTGCCCTGCTTGCACGTCAGGTCGACCCGCACCTCCGGCTCGGCCAGCCGGGTGCTGACGGCGGCCGCGTCGTACGTCAGCGGCTGGCCGTTGCGGAAGACGGCCGTCCCCTGGAGCGTCAGCGTCGCCCGGTCCGGGTCGAACGGGACCCCGGCCAGCCCGGCGGCCGACACGATTCGGCCCCAGTTCGGGTCGTTCCCGTTCATCGCGCACTTCACCAGCGGGCTGTTGGCGATCGCCCGGGCCATCGCCCTGGCGTCGGCGTCGGTGTCCGCGCCCCGCACCCGGACGACCACCACCTTCGTCGCCCCCTCCCCGTCGGCCGCGATCTGGTACGCCAGCGACTGGCACACCTCGTCCAGCGCCGCCTTGAACTTCGCCAGGTCCCGGTCCCCGGCGACGGCGGCCGACGCGCCCGACGCCAGAAGGACGGCCGTGTCGTTCGTGCTCGTGTGGTCGTCGATCGTGACGGCGTTGAAGCTGGCGTCGACCGTCGGGGCGAACAGCTTCCGCAGCGCGGCCGGGGCGATCTTCGCGTCCGTCGTGAGGTAGGACAGCAGGGTGGCCGACCGGCCCTTGAGCGACCGACCTTTCGCCTTCGCCGCGCCGCCCGCCCCGCCGCCGGCCGCCGCGCCGACCTGGACGGCCATCCGCGGGCCGATCATGCCCGCCCCTTTGCACACGCCGGCCAGCGTGACCGTCTCCCGCCCGATCTTCACCGTCGCCGCGGCCGCCTTCCGCTTCGTGTCGGTCGTCAGGATCGCGCTGCCGAACAGCAGCGCGTGCTCCAGGCTGTCCCCGAGGTACTGGGCGACGTCGCGGATGCCAGCCTCGACCTTCTCCATCGGCAGGGGGTGCCCGATGATCCCGGTGCTGCTCGGCAGCACGTGGGCGGCGTCGCACCCGACTAGCTCGGCCGCCAGCGTGCACATGCGGAACGCGTCCCGCTCGCCCTGCCGGCCGGTGCAGGCGTTGGCGTTACCGCTGTTGAGCACGACGGCCCGCAGCCGCCCGCCGGCCGCGTGGATCCGCCCGACCTTCACCGGGGCGGCGAACACCTTGTTCGTCGTGAACGCCGCGACGGCCGCCGCCGGGGCGTCGGCCACGAGCAGCCCGATGTCCGGGGTGTCGGTCGTCTTGATCCCGGCGTGGACCCCGCCGGCTCGGAAGCCTCGGGGGGAGAGCAGGTGCAGGTCGGGCATATGGCGATGGCCTCCGGTGAACCCGCGTGCCGGTCCGCCGCGCGGGGTGCGCGGCGAGTTATACCGGCTCGGCGACGCGGGACAACGAGCGGGCGGAGGGCGGCCGTCCCCGAAGCGGTTCCTCCGTGATTCGGGAGGGCCAACAAAAAGACCGACACGGCTTTCGCCGTGCCGGTCCGTTCGGGCATCCGTCGTCCACCGGATGCCCTGACGCAGGGTCAGCTCCCCGGTCGGCCGCGTGGGACGGGCCGGCGATCGGGGGTTCAAACGAGGGTCGTCGCGTGTCGCTGCGGGGTTTGCTGCCGGCGGTACCGGCGGCGGGTGCCCACCGCGACGACCGGAGTATGCGGCCTGATCCGCACCGCGGCGACGGACCGGATCAGGGCGGCCCGATCTAGGTCACTCGCCCGGGCCGGAGGCCGGGGTCGTCGTTTCCGGCGAATCCGAAACGTCCCCGTCGAAGCCGAAACGAAGAACCCCGCCCTTGCGGGCGGGGTTGCGGCAGCGGTGACGGGCCTCGCCGGCCGGCTCACATCAGGCTCTCGATGCTCGTGGCGTTGTCCTTGACCCCGAACCCGATGTCGTCGATCCAGGCGGTGTCGTTGCCGGCCCCGCCGTCGACCGTCTCGAAGAAGAAGTTGTCCTTGGCGTAGATCACGTCGTCACCGGCCCCGCCGCGGAGCACGTCCGGGCCGCCAGCCCCGTCGATGTAGTCGCTCCCGCCGCCGCCGATCAACTCGTTGGCGAACGCGTTCCCGTACAGCCCGTCCGCCCCGGCCCCGCCGACGGCCACCTCGATGTCGGTGTGGACGTTGTCGTGCTCCGTGCCCGACCCGTGGTCGTCGGCGAACCCGTCGTTCGCCACGTCGTCGAGCTGGATGCGGATCCCGACCGTCCGGCTCGCGTAGCTGACCGTGTCCCGGCCGGTCCCGCCCCAGAACGTGTCGGCCTCGTAGATGCTGCCGTTCTCGGCGTCCAGGAAGTCGTCGCCGGCGTCGCCGTACAGCGCGTCGTTGCCGGCCCCGCCCCGCAGGGTGTCGTTGTCGGCGCCGCCGTGCAGCGCGTCGTTCCCGCCGCCGCCGACGACCGTGTCGGCCCCGCCCCGGCCGTCGAGGGCGTTGGCGGCCGAAGACCCGGTGATCGTGTCCGCCTTGCCGCTCCCGAGGACGTTCTCGACGTCCGAGTGGGCGTTGTCCCCCTCGGAGAAGATGAACCACATGCCGTCGTTGGCCACGTCGTCGAGCGACACGACGCACCCGAGGGTGGCGTACCCGTAATCGACGGTGTCGGTGCCGCTGCCGCCCTTGAGGTCGTCGGCCCCGGCGGCCCCGGTCAGGGCGTCGTTCCCAAGCCCGCCCTCGATCGCGTCGTTGCCGGCACCGCCGTTGAGCGCGTCGTTCCCGCCCCCGCCGCGGACGAAGTCGACCCCGTCCCCGCCGTTGATCGTCATCGGCTTGGTCACGGCGTCGGACCCGCGGAGCGAGTCGTTCCCGCCGAGGCCGTTGATCACGATGCGGTTCACCTGGGCCGGGGCGTAGTCGTGGGTCGTGCCGTTGTCCGACACGCGGATCTTGCCGTTCTTCAGGCTGACGACGATCTCGTCGCTGCCGGCCGTCCCGGTGGCGGTCAGCACGTGGGTGGCCGGGTTGAGCGACACGCTCATCAGCCGGCGGCCCTCGAGCGGCTCGAAGCCCGCGGTGGCGGTGCGGAGGGCGGTGCGGGTCGAGGCGGCCTGGGTCGAGGCGGTTCGGCGGGTGGCGGTCTGGCGGTCCATCGCGGTGCTCCTGAGCGAAGAGGGTTCGGTGCGGGTCGGCTGGTCCGGCGGCTCCCACGGTGGGGTGTGCGGTCGGCCGCGGACGAATGGGACGCCGGTACTCTGCCCGCGCGGGCGAAGTCCGGCCGGAGCCCGGAAGGGGTGGGACCGGATACGGGCAGTCGGGGGAGACGTTGCGTCGGCGGCGGCTCGGTGGAGCGGCGGCACGCTTGGTGCTTGACGAAGGGAGACGTCCGGCCCCCTCTCCCTCCGGGAGAGGGTTGGGGTGAGGGTGAACGTCGGGGCGGCCTCGTGCTCGCAGGCCACCGGGCCCGATAGCGCGAGGCCTATTCGACGATCACCCTCACCCGCCGCGGCTGCGCCGCGACGACCTCTCCCGGAGGGAGAGGTGGAAGGCCTGCGATCGCCATGTTGTGGCGACGACCGCGGCGTGGCCCGCACGCCTCCCCCGCCCGCGACCGATAACGTCACACCCGCGCGGTCCGGCCGGCACAGCCGCTACCGCCGCCCCGGGCGGCGTGCACCGCGGACGGTGGCCCGGGCGGGTTTCGCTTGCGGCCGGCCGGCACCGCCCGCAGAA
>JAQGHJ010000896.1 GCA_028288905.1 Phycisphaerales bacterium
CCGCAACGAGTTTGCCGACGGCGGCGTCAATCGGCTCGACAGAGTCGACCGAGAACGGGATCGCCTCGCCGGCGATCCATTCATCTAACGTGGGGAACGTGGGGGCAAGATCGGATGCGGGTGAAACGGAAGCCGGCTCCATATTGCAGAGAACGATAATTCGCGAGTCGGGCCCTTCCAACCTGTCTTGGGCTATTTGGCGCGCCGCCGACTACGGCGTTCTTTCGCCGCCACATCCCTCAACAAGGCGGCGTAGGTCCGGCTGTCGATGAGGCGGCCGAACACGTGGGGGTTGCTCGCCAGGTCCGCGTACCGGAACCATCGCGGCATGTCCGCCCGCGCCGGCTCACAGGTCGGAACGTGCTCATAGAACGCGACGACAACGGCTGTGAGCGGGTCGTGGCCAGCGTCTGGATTGCGCGGGGCACCGGCGCACCAGTCGGCGAACGCATAGATCCCAGCGATCACCGGCTCGTCGGGCGGATCGCACCGGTACGCGTCCTCGAAAGCGAGCCAAAGGTCGATCCACAGCGCCATGACGCTGTCGGCCGATTCGATGGCCTTGCGTAGGCCGGGCAACCCCGCAAGTGCTTCGGCACGCCAGCGAGCCATGCTGGTCCCTCCGTTAGGCGGCCGCTCGCGGCCATTCATCTCATCGTCCCACTCGCGACGGTCGGCCAGCCGCGTTCGGGGACACAGGTCCGGCCGTCACTGTGCCGGACGGCCGCGAGTCCTCCGCCATCGCTTTTAGCACACGGCCTCGGGCGACGAGGAAGCGGCGCAGGTGCGGGTCCAGCACGACGCGCTCGGCGACCCAGCCGAGCGGCCCGAACGGTGCCTCGAACCTCAGCACGTCCGTCATGAGCGTGCCGCCCCCATGCGATTGGAAGACGTGGTCGTGCTCCAGAAACCGGAACGCGCCCTTCGCCATTCGGTCCTGGAAGAAGGTGAACGGTCGGAACTCCGTGATCCGGCTCGAGAGTCGCTGAACGAAGCCGAAGTGCCGCCCCTCCCACGTGACCTCGTCACCGAGTTCGAGCAGGCCCGATCGCCGGCCACCGACGACGCGTTCACCGGTGCCCGCTGCCGATTTGACGTGGGCGTCCACGCTGCGGGCGAGGTCAAAGCAGACGGCCACAGGGGCATCGATCAAGATGGCGACGCGCAGGGTGTACATGGGGCGGCGATTCAGCCGAACTGCCCCGGGGAGTGCCCGATCGTTGGGGGTGGCGGCCCACGGCGATGAGCAGGTCATCGACGGGCGAACGAAGGGCGGCCCTTGATGTCGTGGGGACTCTGCCGCGCCCGGCGGCCGTCGGTCACACCGCGGCGGTGCCGTGGTCGAACTGCTCGATCACCGCAACGGGACCTGGTGCGGCCGGCCATATCACGACGACGTAGTGGTCTCGCCCCTGTGTGCCGTCGACCGTGCCCAGCTCCGCGTGGAACGACCGGACGCGATACCACCCCGGCGGCAGTTGGAATTCGGTGACCGCACCGCCCAAGCACTCGTGTACCTGCAGAGCCCCGGACGGGAGGTGAACGCTGGCCTCGGCAACGTGGTCCCACCTCGCCAGGACGTTGGGCGGCTCCGAATCGTGGCATTCGATCGCAACCGGTACGGCACCATTCCGTTCCGGCTGGATCACGATCACATGATCGCACGCCTTGATGCGGCGATGCACGTCGTCGTCGGTGTATTCGGTGGGTGCCTGGTCCGTCCGTCCGCTGTCCCACAGGTAGAACTGGTTGTAGTCGACCAGGATCTCGCCAGTCCACCCGTGAGTCTGCATGTCCACACCCCTACACGTTGTCGATTCCCGGGTCTCCGAAGGATCATCCGCGGCTGGCCAGCTCGATCGGCCTGATGGAGAATCACCCGGCAAGGTGGACGGCCGTCGACTGGACCGGGAGGCCATGCTGCGTGTACCACACAGTCGCGCCGCTGCGTTCCGGTCATCCCGTGAGAAGCCACCCGTGCCAAGGCTTCCGGGGCCGGCGTGCGAGCCGCGAACGGCCAGGTTCGTACAGGGCCCGCCGCTCAAACGTCGGCGGCCACCCCGGCGTCGCCGGGGTGGCCGCCTCCATTGTACTATCGCGGCGTCCGGCTTGAACCGATCGTCGCCGCCGGTGCTCAGCCCTGCGCCCGGTTGAACCGGTCCTCGGCCGCCTGCCAGTTCACCACGTTCCACCACGCGGCCACATAGTCCGGGCGCTTGTTCTGGTACTTCAGGTAGTACGCGTGCTCCCACACGTCGAGACCGATGACCGGGTACGCGCCCTCCATGAGCGGGCTGTCCTGGTTGGCGGTGCTGGTCACCTCGACCTTGTCACCCTTCTTGACGAGCCACGCCCACCCGGACCCGAACCGGGTCTTGGCGGCCGTCTCGAACTTCTCCTTGAACGCGTCGAACGACCCGAACGCGGCGTCGATCGCCTTGGCGAGGTTGCCGGTCGGCTTGCCGCCGCCCTTGCCGGCCGGGCCGAGGATCTCCCAGAACAAGGCGTGGTTGTGGGCCCCGCCGCCGTTGTTCCGGACGACCGTCTTCACGTCCTCCGGGACGATCGCGAGGTTGTTGGCCAGCACGGCGTGGAGCGGCTTGCCCTCCAGGGCCGGGGCCTTGGCCAGGGCGGCGTTGTAGTTGTCGACGTACGCTTTGTAGTGCTTGCCGTGGTGGATCTCCATCGTCGCCTTGTCGATGTGCGGTTCGAGGGCGTCGGACGGGTACGGCAGCGGCTTGTGTTCGATCGGCATGTTGAGCTCTCCTAATCCCTTGACCGGCCGGCGGTGCGAAACCGGCTGCCGCGCTCGCGGGCGGCGCGGCGTAGCGGTTCGTTGCCGCCCCGGCGGGTCGAACTCAAGCCTAGGCGTCGCTTCCAGTAGCGTCAACGTGGGAACCATCGCGGCGCGGCCAAGGAAGCGGGAACCCATGCGACCGCGAAGGCGCGAAGGAAGACGCGAAGAAAAGGACAAAACCACTCAGTCACTCCGGAGTGTCGACACGGGGAGTCGGCCACCCCGAACTTCCCCCGTCTTCTTCGCGTCTTCCTTTGCGCTCTTCGCGCCTTCGCGGTCGCGTGGGTTCCCGCTTCCTCGGCCCTACTTGCCAACGACCGCGTGCGTGGCGATCGGGGTGCCGAGCGGGTCCGGCGGCGGCTCCAGCTTCTCGGTGAGCTTGACCGCCTGCTCCAGGGCGACGTCGGACACGCCGCGGCGGCGGCGGTGGCGGACGTACAGGTACGCCCCGACGACGACGAGGACGAAGACGACGGACGTCAGGAACAGCTCGACGTACGGCTCGACCGTCTGCACCGCCTCGTCGAAGTCGCCGAGCTTCCGCCCGAGCCAGAAGCCGAGCCCGATGTAGATGCCGCCGCTGACGAGGGCGGCCAGCCCGTCGACGACCAGGAAGCGGATGAAGTTGTACCGGATCGCCCCGGCCGCCACGCACATGACCCCGCGGATGCCGCTGATCAGCCGCCCGACGGCGATCACCCAAACGCCCCACCGCTCGAACAGCCGCTCGGCCTTGAGGATCCGCTCGCCGGTGAAGTGCTTGCCGAGCAGCGGGATCTTCGTGATGTTCAGCCCTAGCCGCCGCCCGAGCCAGTACAGGATGCAGTCCCCGCCGACCACGCCGGCCCAGGCGAGGACGCACGTCAGCACCCAGCCCATGCGGCCGATGCTGATGAAGTACCCGGCCGCCAGGATCGGGATCTCCTCCGGAACCGGCAGCCCGAGCCCGCACAGGAACAGCAGGCCGAAGATCACCCACGGCCCGCCGTACCCGACCCACCCCTCGACCTTGTCGGCGTCGATCAGCTTCGCCAGCACGGCCGGGACGTCGGCGATTGCGGCGGCGGCGGACGCCAGCACGTCTGCCCCGGCGGCGGCCAGCCCGTGGGCGGGGGCCGCGGCGCAGACCGACGCGAACGCGTGGGACGCCATCGCGTGGGCGGGGGCAAGGGAAGAGGCGAGCAATTCCATCCGGGCGTCCTTCCGCCGGGCGTTGCCGGGGGCGGGGCCCCGGGACCGGCCGCGGACGGCGGTCGGCCGCGGGACCGGATTATTCACCACCCGGCCCCTGTGGAGAAGCCGAGAACTCCCCCGAATTCGACTCCTGCCGCCCGCGGTGCCCTTCCCGCCGCCGCGCACCGATCCCGCCGACAATCGCCCGATGCCCGTTGCCGCCCCGCCGCCTGTCGCCGACACTGGGCCGGCCCGGCGGCAACCGCCCGCCCGGCCGTCGTCGCTCCTCATCGCCCGCACCCTCACCGGACGCGTTTCATGGTGCACGCCCGCCCCTGGCTCCCTCGCCTCCTCGTCTTGCTGTTGGGCGTCGTCGCTGCCGCCGGCCGGCCGGCTCGCGCGGCGGCCGACCCGGCCGCCCCCGCCTCGGTGCCATCGTCGGTGCCGGCTCGGCCGAACATCCTGTTTATCATGACCGACGACCACGCCGCCCACGCAATCTCCGCGTACGGCAGCAAGGTGAACGCGACGCCGAACATGGACCGCATCGCGGCCGAGGGCGTGCGGTTCGACCGCTTCTTCGTCACCAACTCGATCTGCACCCCGAGCCGGGCGACGATCCTGACCGGCAAGTACAGCCACCTGAACGGCGTGCCGGTTTTCAACCACCTCGACGGGTCTCAGCCGACCGTCGCCAAGTACCTCCAGGCGGCCGGGTACCACACCGGCATGATCGGCAAGTGGCACCTAGGGTCGGACCCGACAGGGTTCGACGAGTGGACGATCCTGCCGGGGCAGGGCGCGTACTACGACCCGGTGTTCATCGGCCCCAAGGGCCGGCAGGTCATCAAGGGGTACGTCACCGAGATCACGACCGACCTGGGCATCAAGTTCCTGGACGGGCGGCCGAAGGACAAGCCGTTCTTCCTCATGCTGCACCACAAGGCCCCGCACCGGCCGTGGGAACCGTCGCCGAAGTACCGCGACGCGTTCCGCCAGCGGCACATCCCCGAGCCGCCGGCGCTGCGGGACGACTACGCGACCCGGACGGACGCGCTCAGGGAGAACAAGCAGCGGGTGTTCGACGACCTGACCCGCCGCGACCTGAAGCTCGACCCGCCGGCCGACCTCAAGCCCGGCCCGGACCGGCAGGCGTGGCTCAACGTCAAGCCGACGGAGGTCGAGACGGAGGTGGGCGGCAAGCGGGTCACGCTGACCGGCCACGCCCTGGAGAAGTGGAAGTACCAACGGTACATGCAGGACTACCTCGCCTGCGTGCAGTCGGTCGACGACTCGGTCGGGGCGGTGCTGGACTACCTCGACAAGAACAAGCTGCGGGACAACACGCTGGTGGTCTACACGTCCGACCAGGGGTTCTTCCTGGGCGACCACGGGCTGTTCGACAAGCGGTTCATGTACGAGCCGTCTTTCAAGACGCCAGTCCTGGTGCGGTGGCCCGGCGTGGCGCGGGCGGGGGCGACGCAGACGGCGATCGCGGGGAACCAAGACTTCGCCCCCACGTTCATGGCCGCCGCCGAGCTGCCGGTGCCGCCGGACATGCAGGGCGCGAGCCTGGTCCCGCTGTTGGCCGGCGACGCCCCGCCGACGTGGCGGACGAGCTACTACTACCGCTACTACCACGACCCCGGCGACCACAACACCGCCCGCCACTACGGCGTGCGGACGGCCGACTACAAGCTGATCTACTTCTGGAAGAAGGACCAGTGGGAACTGTACGACCTGCACCAGGACCCGGACGAGCTGCACAACGTGTACGCCGAACCGGCCTACAAGAAGGTCCGCGAAGACCTCAAAGTCGAGCTGCAGCGGCTGAAGAAAGAACTGAAGGACGACGACCAGTTCGCCGAGACGACGCCGAGGGACGACGTAGACGCCATGGGACGGGCGGCCGCCAACCCGCCGGGCGGCGGCGGGACCCGGCCAGCGAACGGACCGGCGTCGCGGCC